>NZ_JHVK01000021.1 GCF_000620105.1 Microvirgula aerodenitrificans DSM 15089
GGGGAGTTCGGTCTTCGGCATGGTGTCCACCAAAAAGAGGTGGACACTAAGCAGGACTGAACATGGCCTCAAGATGGGTTGCCCGGGCGCTTACATTGATCCCGCCGTAGCTGCCTACATGAACGCCCTCCCCGCATGCTATTCGGGCTTCGTCCCCGGCGTCGGGGTGGGAATGGACTTCAGCGAAACAATTCGACTGGTCGGATTTGATACGATGGTTCGCCTGCAACGAAAGTTACTGCGCCATTTCATCAAGACAGTGGACAGACAGGATTCAAGGGATCAACGCTTTGTTGCAACCGTCGAATCGCTAACCAGCCTGGTTTGGGACTGCGCGTGCAAACGCCCGAAAAAATCGACCACCATAACTGGCGTCAATCTAAACGCGCAACGTAAACACGGCTTTTGCGAACTATGCGGAGAGCTGACCGAGTTTACCGACTTCATGGCAACGGTCGCTGACGAGCAAGTCAATGACATAGAACTGCAAGACCGCAAGAAACTCGAACTCAGCCACCAGTACTGCGCCAGGCATAGACCCATCTTGGCGAATGGCAGCCGGAACCCCGCTTATAGGCAAGCAAAGCGATCCCTCGCGCAATTCAACCTCGAACTTGACCGGCTCAACCGTCAGTGCGCGAAGCGTGCCTCGCCGCAAGCCGCCTCTGGCGACCTGCTGGTGGATCGCTACTTCTACCACCTCATGTTGAGCCAGAGCATACAGTCAGCCGACAAAGGAGAGCTGCGCAACCAGGCGCGCTTGATGGTGGACTCAAAGCTATCAGGCCGCAAAAAGCAAATACTGATACTCCAGTGGGATGGACTCAATCAGTCGGAGATAGCGCGAAAACTGGGCATCGAACGTCAGGCAGTATCGAAAGCACTGAAATCATTAGCCTCGACGCCCCGAATGCTCCAACTGAAGGAGTAAAACGCCAAGGAAAATTTTAGCGGCTAAAATTTACCGAGTCAGAATTGGCCTTAAATACTCTGCTGAGCATCGAGCTATGCTGCATTCGCATCTGCTCACAGATTTTCCTTTTCCCCGAAGAGCAACTTACCGATCCACCATACGGAGTACCCGACATTGTGAATCAGTTGCTCTCCTTGGCGTAGGTAAGATCGACTCTCGTCAATCCCAACGAGTTTCAAGGCATCGCCAATCTTTGAGCTCGTCGGATGCGCGTCACCTACTCTCAAGTCATAAGCGCCGACGATGGGACCAAACACTTGACGGGCCCTCTCTTCCCCTACTTGCTTCACCAACACGTCCTGAAGGAGTTTATTGGAGCCAAGCTTATCTTTCTCTGCATGGGACGATAGCTTGCGTAGTTCGCGAACGTTAAGGCGATCCGAAAGAACTCGGATTATCTCTTTTGCAAGTCGCAGCAACGAAGCCTGGTCTCTGCAGTGGAACCGCGATACCTGCTGCATCGCAGAGTCGTCATCAATTTGATGATTGAACAGATTGACTCCGAACCTGCTCTCAAATCCCTTCTCTAGCATTCGCATGCTCACGAAAAGAAACTCTTCCACCGCATGCGTGGAGGCCGGCTGGGTCTTGACTTGCGAAGCCAACAACTCTCCAGAAACCTTACCGTCTGGTGGCACATTGTGCGCAGCCCATACATGCTGCTCCCAAGCTGCGAGGCGAGCAATGTCGTAAGCGTAGATGGTTAACAAGTCGGCCGAATTGATTCCAAAATGAGTGGAGTAGCCAGATTTAGAGACGATTGCGCCCGTCTCTGCGGTGTACCATTTTAAGGCGTACCCGCGACGGCCAATAAGGTCTGTTACTACACTCGGGCGAAACCATAGCCATCGGCCAACATCCTCAGAGTCAAGCGTCGAAGACGCCACACGTGTTCCATCCGTCTCAACTATGAAATATGGCAGGGATTGATCCGTGTCGCCACGGACCCTCACACTCTGGGCTCGGTGATCAATCCATTCATCCTTCCAGAACTCACTTTCTACACGGATTCCTTTGGGGCCTACTCGGACACCTTCTGACTGTTCAGACTCTGTGTTGTCATCCCTCTCCGGGCCCAAAACCGGTGCGTCCTCTTCCTCATCAATGTCGGTTCTCCAGACGCGGAACGACGCCCAGCTTCCGCCATAAACGTCATTGAGGCTGCGCATGAGGAGTTCGAAGCGACCGTGATCTCTCTCGCTTCCATGATTTACAAGCCCCTCGTAATTGCTCCCTTCAACTGTGGCAACATTCTCAACGCGTTGCCGGTAGTAGGACAGCCTTAGCGCGAGCCCCCGGGCGGCAAGATAGTCAATAAGGAACTCTCGCTTGATCTCGATCAGCCTATGCCGGCCATCGCCGTCGAGAACCTCACGGGCGACTACCACAAAATCTTCTTCAGGCCTAACCCAAGTATGGCCCTCCTTAATCAAACGGAGCGCAACGACAAGGTCAGGATTCAGTATCCAATTTGTTCCGCCAATAACAGGTTGGTCATGTACGAAAATCAACTCGACCCCGATGGGCTCTTTGTCGTTGTACTGGTACTGGTCTATCGGAGAGTAGTAGCCGTCCTTATAGGCATATGGGCGAGCGCTATGACCAATTCCCAGGTCGCTCCAACTCAACTTTTCTGCGTCCTCTCGGTGCTGCGGAGGGAATGCGACTGATCCACATCCAAAGAACTCACTAATATAGCCAACTTCCGTAACCTGCGCTTGGCCTTGCTTGTCATCTTGAGATGCACGTAGCGGCACCCAAGTTGCATTAGCAAAGGATCGACGTGTCTCACGTACTTGAAGAATCCAATCCTTATCCATTCGTCGCCCCTCCTAAATGAACACGTCCAACAGTCCACTCGTCGATCACGTCCGCCCAGTCCTGCAACATCGCCGCCCGCTGTTCGCGGTACTCAGCCTTGTTGTAGACCGCCCTTACTCCCTTCTGCTCGTGTGCTAAGCACTTCTCGATCCAGTCGGTGTTGTAGCCAGCCTCATGCAGCAGCGTGCTGGCTGTGCGCCGGAGATCATGCGGCCCGAACTTGGCAAGTGACCTCCCATCTTTCTGTGCCGCCCTATATGTCAACGTCATCACCTGGTTGAGTGTGGCACTGCTCATTGGTGCATCCGAGTCATACCGTGATGGCAAAACGAAGTCAGAACCACCGGCAAAAGTTTTCAGGGCAATGAAAATATCCAGTGCCTGCCGGGACAGGAATACCAGATGCGGGTTACGGCGCTTCATCCGCTCCTTCGGAATCGTCCACAGCGCTTCGCTGAAATTGATCTCGCTCCAGGTCGCATTGGTCAGCTCGCTTTTGCGCACCATCGTCAGTAATAGCAGCTTGGCCGCCGCACGGTTTGTTGGGCTTGTACCCACTCGCGCCATGTACTGGTACATCAGCCCGATTTCTTCTGGCGTCAACGCTCGGTCACGCGGCTCGAATCGAGCAATGCTTGTTGGGCGCACCAGTTCCGCCGGGTTCTCGACCTTCTGCCCACGCTCAATAGCCCACCGAAAAACCTGAAGCACGATTTCACGCACATGAACTGCGGTCGCCGGTGCTCCTCGCTCGACGATGGCATCAGTCAGCGCCCGCAAGTCCTCATGGGTGATCTCCACCAGTTTCTGATTGCTGAATTTCGGCTTCAGCTCGCGCTCATAGACCGAACGACGCATGTCGCGGGTGGAGTCGGCCATCTGGTAGCCACATAGCCACTTTTCAGCCCAGGCACCGAACGTCTCTGCATCTTTGATCCGCGCCTTGTCACGCGCCTTCTCCTTGGCTGGAGACTTGCCCGCCGCAACCATCTTCTTGGCGTCACCCAGCAGCTCACGGGCTTCGGCCAAGGTGATGCCGCCAACGCCGTAGCGACCAAAGGTGATGGTCTCCTGCCGACCGTTGATTGAGTAGTTGTAACGGAACGACACCGCCCCGGCTGGCGTGACGGCCACATACAGACCTTCCCGGTCATTCACCTTGTAGAGCTTGCCCGTAGGTTTGAGATTACGCAGCTTGGTATCGGTCAGCATGTACCTTGTCCTTCTTTGTTTTCGATACCATGCTGAAAAAGCATAAAATTTGTTGTGTTTTTTCTATAAAAACAATGTGTTATTAAAATTCAATACCATGAAGGAACAAGAAAACACAGCATGGTATCGGCATTAATCATGGCATCGTCAGCCGATAGTACCAGCTTTAATGCCATGCTCAAACGGTGCTTGACGCTTCCTTCTATTGCCAGGCCATGCCAGACACAAATACAAAAAAGCCCGCAATTACGCGGGCTTGGCGGCTTTCTATGCCATCAGGTGCCTGGCCGTGCCAGACGCGGGATCATTCCCACTCGATCGTCGCCGGCGGCTTGCCGCTCACGTCATACACCACCCGGTTGATGCCGCGCACCTCATTGATGATGCGGTTCGACACCCGGCCGAGCAGGCTGTACGGCAGTTCGGCCCAGTGGGCGGTCATGAAGTCGCTGGTGACCACGGCGCGCAGGGCGACCACGTAGTCGTAGGTGCGGCCGTCGCCCATCACGCCGACCGACTTGACCGGCAGGAACACGGCAAAGGCCTGGCTGGTCAGGTCATACCAGGTCTTGCCGCTGGCCGGGTCGATGGTGTTGCGCAGTTCTTCGATAAAGATCGCGTCAGCGCGGCGCAGCAGGTCGGCGAATTCCATTTTGACTTCGCCGAGGATGCGCACGCCAAGGCCCGGGCCCGGGAACGGGTGGCGGTAGACCATGTCGTGCGGCAGGCCGAGCTCGATGCCGAGCTGGCGGACTTCATCCTTGAACAGTTCGCGCAGCGGTTCCAGCAGCTTGAGGTTCAGCGTTTCCGGCAGGCCACCGACGTTGTGGTGGCTCTTGATGGTGTGCGCCTTCTTGGTCTTGGCGCCGGCCGATTCGATCACGTCCGGGTAGATGGTGCCCTGGGCGAGCCAGCGGGCGTTGGTCAGCTTCTTCGACTCGTCCTGGAACACTTCGACGAATTCGGCGCCGATGATCTTGCGCTTCTTCTCCGGGTCGGTTTCGCCTGCGAGCTTGCCCATGAAGGCGGTGCTGGCGTCGACCTGGATCACCTTCACGCCGAGGTTCTTCGCGAACATGTCCATCACCATCTGGCCTTCGTTCTGGCGCAGCAGGCCATGGTCGACGAACACGCAGGTCAGCTGGTCGCCGATGGCGCGGTGGATCAGCGCGGCGGCCACCGAGCTGTCGACGCCGCCGGACAGGCCGAGGATGACTTCCTCGCTGCCGACCTGGGCGCGGATCTTCTTCACCGCTTCGTCGATGTAGTTCGGCATGGTCCACGACGGTTGCGCGCCGGCAATGTGCAGCACGAAGCGGTGGATCATCTCGGTGCCGCGCCGGGTGTGGGTGACTTCCGGGTGGAACTGCACGCCGTAGAAGTGGCGGGCCTCGTCGGCCATGCCGGCGATCGGGCAGGACGGGGTTTCGGCGATGACCTTGAAGCCGTCCGGCAGCGCGACGACCTTGTCCCCATGGCTCATCCACACGTCGAGCAGGCCGTGGCCGGCGTCGTTGGCGCGGTCCTGCAGGCCTTCCAGCAGTTTGGAGTGGCCGCGGGCGCGGATTTCGGCGTAGCCGAATTCACGCATGTGGCCGGCGTCGACCTTGCCGCCCAGCGACTGGGCCATCCACTGCATGCCGTAGCAGATGCCGAGCACCGGCACGCCGAGATCGAACAGCGCCGGATCGGCGAGGTATTCGGATTCGTACACCGAGTTCGGGCCGCCGGACAGGATGATGGCCTTCGGCGCGAACGCGCGGATGTCGGCGATCGGCATGTCGTACGGGTGCAGTTCGCAGTAGACGTGGGCTTCGCGCACGCGGCGGGCGATCAGTTGGGCGACTTGCGAGCCGAAGTCGAGGATGAGGATCTTGTCCATGGCGTTCCCTGGCTGTCTTAATGGCAAAGGCCGCGCACGGCGCGGCCGGAATATTCGGATTGTGGGCAGTGGCGCGGCACGGGGCGCGTCACTTGCGGTTTTCTTTCATATAGCGCTGCTTCTCGCGTTCCGCTTCCCGTTCCTTGGTGCTCTCGCGCTTGTCGTGCTGCTTCTTGCCCTTGGCCAGGCCGATTTCCAGCTTGATCCAGCCCTGCTTGTAGTGCAGGTTCAGCGGCGCAATGGTGTAGCCGGCGCGTTCGACCTTGCCGATCAGCTTGTCGGTCTCGCGGCGGGACAGCAGCAGCTTGCGGCGGCGTACCGGGTCGGGAGTGATGTGGGTACTGGCGGTAGGCAGGGCAGAGATGTGCGCGCCGATCAGCCAGAATGCGCCGTTGATCAGTACGACATAGCCTTCCTTGATCTGCGCGCGACCGGCGCGGATCGACTTGACTTCCCATCCCTCAAGCACGAGGCCGGCCTCGAAGCGTTCTTCGATGAAGTAGTCGTGCAACGCCTTTCTGTTTTCGATGATGCTCATAGCGGGCTCCGTGAAGCCGGCTATTGTAGCAAAATCCGGCCCCGGGCCGAAATCCGCCTTGATTCAACAGCTTGATCCTGGTCCGCGCGGGGCGTGCCGGCCGGTTTATAATGCGCGACTGTCCACACCGGCCCCTTCTTCCTCTTACATGCCCGTCATCGAAAAAACCGTCCTGGTGGCGCACTCTCCGGCCCAAATGTTCAATCTGGTCAACGACGTGCCACGCTATCCGAAATTCCTGCCCTGGTGCTCGCATGCCGAGGTCGTCGAGTCCGGCAATGGCGAGATGGTGGCCAGCCTGCATATCGACTATCTGCGCATCCGGCAGCATTTCACCACCCGCAACCGGCTGGTCGACAACGAGCGCATCGACATGGATCTGGTCGATGGCCCGTTCAAGCACCTGTCGGGGGGCTGGCGCTTCCAGCCGCTGGGCGATATCGGCTGCAAGATCGTGTTCGAGCTCAGCTATGATTTTTCCAGCAAGCTGCTGGAGAAGGTGATCGGGCCGGTGTTCAGCCGCATCATGACGTCGCTGGTCGACGCCTTTATCCGGGAAGCGGACAAGCTGTATGGCGACGACTGAATCCTTCGACGTCGAGGTCGCCTATGCGCGGCCGGAGCGGCAGGTGATCATCCGGCTGAAGGTCGCCGCCGGCACCACGGCCGGGCAGGCGGTGCGCCAGTCCGGCATCCTTGAGCAGTTCGACGATATCGACCCGGCGCAGATGGCGCTTGGCATCTTCTCCAGAGCGATCAGCGAAGAGACCGTGCTGCGCGAACATGACCGGGTCGAGATCTATCGCCCGCTGATTGCCGACCCGAAGGCGGTGCGTCGCGCACGCGCCGAGGCCGGCAAGAGCATGAAAAAGGGCGGGAGCGGCGAGTAGTCCCGCCGCCCGCCGGTCACACCCGGTACTGGGCGACGATGGCCAGCAGTGCAGTGCCATCCTGATTCAGGCTGGTGCTGACATTGGCCGTTTCCATGGCGCCGGCGTGGCTTTCCTCCGCCAGACTGGCGATTCTTTCGACTTCGATGGCGATGCCGTTGCTGGCAATGTGCTGTTCGCGCATCGCTTCGGAAATCTCGCTGATCCGGTCGACCACCGTGCTGGCGCCAGCCAGGATCTTTCCGATCGCTTCATCGGCCGACCGGGCGTGAGCCACTCCGGCGATGACTTCTTCCTCCGTGCGCTGAATGGCCGCCACCGTCTCGACCGCCTCGCCCTGGACATGGGTGATGGTGGCCGAAATCTGCTGGGTCGATTCTGCTGTCCGTTCGGCCAGTTTCCTGATCTCGTCCGCCACGACGGCAAACCCCCGTCCCCGCTCGCCGGCACGGGCGGCTTCAATCGCCGCATTCAGCGCCAGCAGATTGGTCTGGTCGGCGATGTCCTTGATGATGGTGACGATGGCGCTGACATCGGACAGCTGCGCGGACAGGGGCGCCACCTGGGTCGAGCTGCGGGCCGCCTGGTCGGCAATGCAGTGGACTTTGTTTATGGTGTCGGCAATTGCCGTGCTGCCACTCTCGGCCAGCTCCCTTGATGTCTGCGCCGCGCGCAGCGCGTCGCCGGACTGCTCGGCGACATGGGCAATGCTCACCGTCATCTGCTCGATCGCTGCCGCCATCTCCACCGTGGAGCGGGTCACCCGGTCCGATGTTGCCGACAGCGCGCAGGCGCGGCTGTCGAGTGTCTCCGAGCCATGGCCGACGCGGTTGCCGATCATGACCAGCCGGCCCAGGCTGTGCTGGAGACTGGCCAGCAGATCATTCAGTGCCAGTGCCGTCTTGCCGGTTTCATCCCGCCGTTCGCCCTCGAAGCGATGGGTGAAATCGTAGTGGTCACTGACATGGACGCTGTCACGCTGCAGCCGGAGCAGGGGGCGGACAATGCTGCGCGACAGCAGAACGCAGGCCAGGGTCAGCAACAGACCGCTGCCGAGGCTGATGACCAGGGTGCCGGTTGTCATCAGCGACAGGGTGTTCTCCGTCAGGGCATTCTGGCGTCGCGCTTCCCCATTGTTGAATTCAGTCAGGGCATCAATGGCCTGATACACATTGCTGGCTGCCTGCGACGGGCGGCTGGCGCCGGCAAGGTAGGCATGAAGCCGGGTTTCATCGCTGCTGTCCAGCAGTTTTCCGGTCGAATCGAGCCAGAGACCCAGTCTGGTTTTCAGCTCCTGAAACAGGCGCTGGTCTTCGTCCAGAATTTCAGCCGGATCCAGTTTGAGGGCTTCTTCATAGCCGGCAAGCGCGGTGTCGATTTCACTGCGCTTGTTGATGAATTGCTGGCGCAGATCCGCTCGTGCAGCCGGATCGGAGGCGGCATATAAAACCAGACTGCGGCGCGCCTCGGAAAATTCCATCTGGATTGCCGGTACCCGGGACAGGGTCGGGATCACATTACCGGTAATGTTTTCCACGCTGATTCTCGCCCGGGACATCAAATACAGGGAGACCGATATCTGAATGGCGAAAACGGCAATAATGGATAGACTCAGAATAACGAGCTTGTGCGCTATTTTCACGATTTGCTCCAGGCTCTCACGGGGATGCCAGTTAACGGCGCATGGTATCTGGACCCAAGTGCTAGTATCCGGAGCAAAAGATGTTGTCGGCGGTGCGGCGACGAACGAAAAAACGGCAGCGTTTCCGCTGCCGTTTTCTCTGATCCTGGTGGAGGTAAGCGGGATCGAACCGCTGACCTCTTGCATGCCATGCAAGCGCTCTCCCAGCTGAGCTATACCCCCGTTTCTTCGGCGACAATCGGCGGACTGCGCTGAAGAGGACGCAACTTTGCCATAGTGATTCGTACTGCGCAAGCCCCCTGTCACAAGAAATCTGGCGGCCATGGCCGGCAAAGCGGATAAGGGAATGAAACAGAAAGGGTTTTTCCTTTGGCCCTGATGCAACTATTCGGCGGGTTTTCCCCGCAGACGCTTCACCTCTGCGCGCTTGCCTTTCGATTCCAGCCGTCGTTTCACCGAACCATGGGTCGGTCGGGTCGCCTTGCGCGCCTTGACCGGCACGCACACGCTGGCGATCAGCTGGCGCAGGCGCTCCAGTGCATCGGCGCGATTCTTGTCCTGGCTGCGATAGCGCTGCCCCTTGATGACGATCACGCCATCCTTGGCGATGCGCTGGTCGTGCAGGGCCAGCAGTGCTTCCTTGACCGCATCCGGCAGTGAAGACGCGCGGATATCGAAGCGCAGGTGGACCGCGCTCGACACCTTGTTCACATTCTGGCCGCCGGCGCCCTGCGCACGGATGGCGCTGAATTCGACTTCGAGTTCGTTCAGCGTGACCGGCATGGTGCGGACTTTCCCGGTTGCTGGCGCAGGAATTCGCCGACCCGGGCCTTTGGCACGCGCTGCAGCGCGCACAGCAGCGAATGGGTCGGTGCCGCGACGCGATGGCGGGTCTGCAACTGGTCAAGCAGATAGGTGGTCAGATTGGCTGCCATTGCCGCATCGGCCAGTGCCCGGTGCGCCTGTCCGGTGACGGGCAGTTGCGCCCAGGCGGTCAGGTTGCCGAGCTTGTGGTTCGGCGCGTCCGGCAGCAGCCGGCGCGACAGCAGCATCGAACAGGCGAATGCCTGCCGGCGGGCCAGGCCGATGCGTGCCAGTTCGGCATCCCAGAATTTCTGGTCGAAGGCGGCATTGTGGGCAACCAGCGGCGTGTCGCCGACGAAGGCGGCGACCTCGCGCATCACCTGCGCCGCCGGCGGTGCTTCGCGCAGCATGCGGGTGGAGATGCCGGTCAGCGCCTCGATAAACGGCGGCACGCTGACGCCGGCGTTCATCAGGCTCTGGTAGCGGGCAACGATGTGGCCATCTTCGACCAGCACGGCGGCGATTTCGGTCGCGCGTCCCTGCTGGCCGGGAGAGATACCGGTGGTTTCGAAGTCGATGACGGCAATGGGTTCCAACGGAAAGACCTGCTGATAGGGTGGAATCGGGAAAGACACGCAGTGTAAGGCCTGGCGCCGCAGGCTGCAGGACACGGGCGGAAAAAAGCCGCCCGGCAAGGGGCGGCCCGGACTGTCCGTCAACGCCGCCCACGAAGAATGGACGAGCGCAGCGGGGGGCGGAAGAGGCTGGCTTCAATCCGGCAGACTGCCGTGCCCCCGACTGACAGCAGTCTGCTGTCAGATTTTGAAAATGCTGACGCTGTCGTCCAGTGTCTTCGACAGCGTGGCAATGGCCGCACTGTGTTCGGTCATGCTTTCCATGG
The DNA here is from genome assembly GCF_000620105.1 of Microvirgula aerodenitrificans DSM 15089. Classification (NCBI taxonomy): domain Bacteria; kingdom Pseudomonadati; phylum Pseudomonadota; class Betaproteobacteria; order Neisseriales; family Aquaspirillaceae; genus Microvirgula; species Microvirgula aerodenitrificans. The sequence continues at coordinate 10,664 of NZ_JHVK01000021.1, forward strand.
CCGCCGTGGTCTGTTCGGTCATGGCCACCATCTGTTCCATGTGGCGCTCGATCTCGCCGCTGGCGACTTTCTGCTCCTGTGCCTGATTGGCGATATGGTCGATATCGGCATTGGCATGTTCGGCACTGCTGGCACTGGCGCGGAACAGGGTGGCGACGTGTTCCATCTTTTCCACGCTGGCCTGCAGGGCATCCAGCCCCTGACGCACGACCTCGCTGAGGGCGGCGGACTTGTCGCCGAGTTGCCGGTTGACCGCATCGATCTCCGAGGCCGACGTGGCGGACTTCTCCGCCAGCAGCCGGACCTCGTCGGCGACCACGGCAAAACCGCGCCCGGCCTCGCCGGCACGCGCCGCCTCGATGGCGGCATTCAGCGCCAGCAGATTGGTCTGGTCGGCAATGTCGCGCACATCGCCGGTCATCTGGGTGATGGAAGCCGAGCTGTTGACGAAGTCGTCGACCGCCGTGGCCAGATTGCGGATCAGCGACTGCATCGACACCATTGCCTGCTCAAGCTGGCCCATCTGCATGACGCCCTGGCGGCTGTCGTCGAGATTGGCGGTGGCATTCTGGCGCAGGGCGGCTACGGCATCGCTGACCAGACTGATGCTGACCGACAGCTGTTCCACCGCGGCGGCGGAGGCGCTGGCCGAGCCCGACTGCGACTTGCAGGCCTCGTGGACCTGCTGTGCCGCCGTGGCCAGTTCCTCGCTCATGGTGCTGGCATCATCGACCCCCTGACGGACGCTGCCGACGGTCTGGCGCAACTGGATGATCATGCGCTGCATCGCAGCCTGCAGGCGGCCGAGTTCGCCGCCATGGGTGATGTCGACCTGATGGTCGAGCCGGCCGGCGGCCACGGCGTCGGCAGCATCGACGGCCTGGCCCAGCGGCAGGGTGATGGAACGGGTCAGTACCCAGGCCAGCAGGATGCCGAGGCTGAGCGTGATCAGGGTCACGACCAGCAGGATCATGTGATTGGTCTGCATCAGCGCCAGAATCTGTTCGCTGTCTTCGGTATTGGAATCGAACTCGATATTCAGCAGCGCATTGACGGCCGCTTGCAGACGTTCATGACTGGCGCTCATCGGCCCGTCCTGTTGCTGCTGGGTGGCGGCGGCATCCCTGGCTGCAATCAGGCGCAGGGTCTTGTCGGCTTCGGTATTGAAGTCGTTGTACGCGGAAAGCATCTTGCTTAATGCTTCGCGTTCGCTCGGCATGCTGTCGGCACTGTCGATATTGGCTCGCAGACGGGACAGATTCTGCTGGATCTGCTGACGCTGTTCTGCCACGGTATTGCCGATGACACTGGCGTCCATTCTCTGCTCGGCCTGATTGATGGCGCGCAGAATATCGTTGCCGTGTTGCTGCAGGGAATTCAATTCATGAATGTTCAGGCCGGAGATTTCCACGATGGATGTGACTTCGGCCTGCATCGCGCGCTGTTGTTGCCAGATACTGAAAGAGAGCAAGAGCTGAAACAGTAAAACCAGTGCAAAGCCCAATATCAGGCGGGTCCGAATACTCGTCATCCGGAAAAATTGCAACATGAGGAAGCTCCTGCATTATAGGTATATAGAAAAGTGAGGACGTAGGGCTCGCTCTATTTGTTCTTGTTTTGTCAGCGTGAAAGCTGCTGCCGGGATGATAGGTTATATGAGCATTCGGCCATATCGAAATGGGGTCCGATTTTTATATGACCGGATCGACATGCCTGCGAGTGTTAATCCAGTCTTATCCGACGGGAAAATAAATGATGAATCAGAGACCTGATTTTATGGATTGCAGACGCCGGGTCGTGCCGGGGCAGGGGGGGGGCGAAAACGACAGGCAAAGAAAAAGCGGCTGCTTGATGGCAAGCAGCCGCTTTTTCCTGATGCTGGCGTCCCCACGGGGAGTCGAACCCCGGTCGTCGCCGTGAAAGGGCGGTGTCCTAGGCCTCTAGACGATGGGGACATCTTCCGGATCGTCGCAACACTGAACCGTTGCGATACCGCGAAACCGTTGGTGGAGGTAAGCGGGATCGAACCGCTGACCTCTTGCATGCCATGCAAGCGCTCTCCCAGCTGAGCTATACCCCCACGAATCCGACACAATCTGCAGCGCGGTTGGGCCGGCGCTGCGTCGAAGTGGGGCGCATATTATTGATCGGCTTTCAGCCTGTCAACACTTTTCCGTCGTTCCCGTCTTGGGCCGGGCTGGCTGGGCTATACTTTGCGGCTTTGAGACCAGACGGGACGGGACAGTGGGCGTCGGACATTACGAGAATTTTCCGGTAGGTTCCATTCTGTTGCCGCGCCGGATCCGCCGTGCCGTGCACGCCATTTACCGCTTTGCGCGCAGTGCCGACGACATTGCCGACGAAGGGGATGCCAGTGCCGGCGAGCGGCTGGCCGCGCTGGCGGTCTGCCGGGCCCGGCTGCACGAGATCGAGGCCGGCCAGACGCCCGGCGACGCGCTGTATGCCGAACTGGCGCGGGAAATCCGCCGGCACGCGCTGCCGATGCAACCGTTCCATGACCTGCTGGACGCATTCGAACAGGACGTGACGGTCACCCGCTACGAGACGTTTGGCGATCTGGTGTCGTACTGCCGCAAGTCGGCCAATCCGGTCGGCCGGCTGATGCTGCAGCTGATGGGCGAGCACGATGCGCGCCGGGTGGCGATGAGCGACGGCATCTGTACTGCGCTGCAACTGATCAACTTCCTGCAGGACGTGGCGCTGGACTGGAAAAAGGGCCGGGTCTACCTGCCGCAGGACGCCCTGCGGCGCTACCGCATCGACGAGGCACAGATCGGCCGCGCCGACACCGGCGGCCTGTGGGGCGCCATGATGCGCGATCAGATCCAGCGCGCGCGCGGCATGCTGGCAGCCGGGGCGCCGCTGGCGCAGCAGATGAGAGGCCGCTTCGGCTTCGAACTGCGGATGATCGTCATGGGTGGCGAACGCATCCTGTACAAGATTCATCAGGTTGACGGCGATGTCTTCCGTCAGCGGCCGGTGCTGGATAGTCGCGACTGGGCCTATATGGTCTGGCGGGCACTGAGAAAAAAATAAGACAGCCGCAGTCGGCAATGAACACATTCAGGGGGAGGGCGGCGTGACGCCGGACCAGTATTGCGAAGACAAGGCCGCGAAAAGCGGTTCCAGTTTCTACTACAGCTTCCGCTTCCTGTCCGATGACAGGCGGCGGGCGATTACCGCCCTGTACGCGTTTTGTCGCGAGGTCGACGATGTGGTCGACGAAACCCGCGAAGAACAGGTGGCGCGGATGACGCTGAACTGGTGGCGCGGCGAACTGGCCGCGCTGTACGCCGGGGCGCCGACGCATCCGGTGACCCGGGCGCTGCAGCCACACGTGCAGGCCATGGATCTGCCGCAGGGGCTGTTCGGCGAGATTATCGACGGCATGGAAATGGATCTGGACCAGGCGCGCTACGCGACCTTTGCCGATCTGCAGCGCTACTGTCACCGCGTGGCCGGCGTGGTCGGGCAGTTGTCGGCGCGGATTTTCGGCCATACCGATCCGCGCACGCTCGACTATGCACATGATCTCGGCATCGCTTTCCAGCTGACCAATATCGTCCGCGACGTGGGCGAGGATGCCCGGCGCGGCCGCATCTACCTGCCGGTCGACGAACTGCAGCGCTTCGGGGTGCCGGCGGCCGATGTGCTCGCCTATCGCGAAAGCGAGGCATTCGGCCGGCTGATGACCTTCCAGATCGAGCGGGCCGAGCAGTGGTACGCACAGGCGCTGGCACAGCTGCCGGCTGCCGACCGCAAGTCGCAGCGGGTCGGGCTGGCGATGGCGGCCATCTACCGGGCGACACTGGACGAAATCCGTCGTGACGGCCCGGCCAGGGTCCTGAACCAGCACCTGTCGCTGACCCCGCTGCGCAAGCTGTGGCTGGCCTGGAAAACATGGACCTTCGGCTGAAGCCGGCGCAGGTCGCCGTGATCGGCGCCGGCTATGCCGGCATTGCCGCTGCTGTCGAACTGGCGCGACGGGATCACCGGGTCACGCTGTTCGAGGCCGGCCGGGTGGCCGGTGGCCGTGCGCGGCGGCTGGGGCAGGCACCGCACGGGCTGGACAATGGCCAGCACCTGCTGCTCGGCGCCTACCGCGAGACACTGGCGCTGATGCGGTCGGTCGGCGCCGATCCGGACCGGCTGCTGCTGCGGCATCCGCTGGCGCTGGACGTGGCCGGCGGTGTCGGCCTGCGCCTGCCTGCGTGGCCGGCGCCGCTGCACGTGCTGGCCGGGCTGGCGACCGCGACCGGGCTCGACCGGTCGGCGCGCGCGCGTCTGCTGGCTGCCATGCTGCGGCTGCAGCTGGCGCGCTTTCGTGTGCCGGCCGGCATGACCGTCGCCGCCTGGCTGGCGGCGACCGGGCAGGGGCCGGCGCTGGTCGACGGCTTCTGGACCCCGCTGGTGCTGGCCGCCATGAACACGCCGCCGGCAAAGGCCGACATGCAGATTCTGGCCAACGTGCTGCGCGACAGCCTTGCCGCCGGCCGCGCCGCCAGCGACCTGCTGATTCCGCGTACCGACCTGTCCGCGCTGCTGCCGGAACCGGCCATCGCCTGGCTGGGCGCACGCGGGCATGCATACCGGCCCGGCTGCCGGGTGCAGCGTATCGTGCCGGTCGACGCGGGAGTCGATGTCGACGGCCAGCATTTCGATGGTTGCGTGCTGGCCACGGCGCCACAGCATCTGTCTGCGCTGCTGCCGGCCGACCGGTCATTCGACGATCTGCGATCCAGGGTCAATTCCATCGCTTTTCAGCCGATATACACCGTGTACTTGCGTGCACGGACCGGTGCCCGTTTGCCGCTCCCGATGATGGGGCTGGCTGGCGGCATTGCCCAGTGGGTGTTTGATCGCGGACAATTCAGCGATCAGGAAGACCTGTTTGCGGTCGTCATCAGTGGCCCCGGCGCTCACGAAGCGTGGGATCATGCTGAAATCGGCCAGCGGGTCGCCGCAGAACTGGCGCAGCAATGGCCGCAGCTCGATGGGGTGGAAGTGTTGAAAGTGATTGCCGAGAGGCGGGCGACTTTCAGTTGCGAGGCCGGCATGCAGCGGCTTCGGACCGACACGCCGCACGCGCGCCTGCGGCTTGCCGGCGACGGTGTACAAAATGAATATCCGGCCACGATCGAGGGTGCGGTTCGCAGCGGATTGACCGCCGCGCGCGCGCTGGACGCGGGCCTCAAACAAGAAAACCGGACATGAACGACTACCTTCCCCAAGCCGACGAACTCAAAGACCGCGTCATTCTGGTCACCGGGGCGACCCAGGGCATAGGCCGGGCCGTGGCGATGGACTTCGCCAGCCGTGGCGCGACCATCGTGCTGCTGGCGCGCGGCGCGCGTCGACTCGAGGCGGTCTATGACGAAATCGTCGCCGCCGGCTACCCGGAACCGGCTGCCATCCCGCTCGACCTGCTGACGACCACCGATGAGCAGTTCGAGCAGCTGGCGCTGCAGATCTACAAGACCGTCGGCCGGCTCGACGGCATCGTCCATTGCGCGGCGCACATGTATGCGCTGTCGCCGCTGAAGGACCAGCGCATCGAGGAATGGGTGAACCAGTTCCGCATCAATACCGTGGCGCCGTTTGCCCTGACGCGTGCCTGCCTGCCCCTGCTGACCCGTTCGCCGGATGCGGCGGTGGTCTTTGTCGGCGAAACCCACGGCCTGAAAGCATCGCCGTACTGGGGCGCGTTCTCGGTGTCCAAGAGCGGGCTGTCGCATCTGACCCGCATTGCCGCCGACGAGTGGGACATGCATCCGAACCTGCGCGTGAACCTGCTGGTGCCGGGCCCGGTCAACTCGCCACAGCGCGTGCGGACCCATCCGGGGCAGGCAAAGAGCGAACTGCCGAATATTGAAACGCTGCTGCCGGCGTTCTGCTACTGGAGCGGTCCGGCCAGTCAGGGACGCAGCGGCGAAGTCGTCGAACTCAATTCTTGAACGGACCCCAACTCATGCGCGCTCTCATTGTGCTTGCCCTGACCCTGGCAACGACCGGCTGCAACTGGATTGGCAATGTCAGTGGTCTGAACCGTGATGCCAACAAGGCGATCGGTGCCGGCTGCCGGCAGACTGGCCGCTCGCTGGAAGAATGCTATCAGCGCAATACGGACGCGGACCGTGCGCAGGTGTACGCGGGCTGGAAGGAAATGAACGAGTACATGGCCAAGAACCAGCTGCCGACCCTGACGCCGCCGCCCCCGCCGGTACCGGCGGCCGACAAGGCCGGAGCCGGCAAGAAGCCGGAAACGCTGAAGCCGGCCCGGAGCGAGCCGCTGGACCCGGAAGTGGAAAAGCTGATGAAGGTGATCGAGGCGACCAATGCGTCCGATCACATGCCGACCCGGCGCCAGAATGTGGCTGACGCGTCCGAGCGACTGATTCCGACCCTGCGCAAGACGGCCGACGAAGAAGCCCGCCGCTCGTCGCCGGTACCGCCGGCCGCCCACTGAGCATGGCCCGCGCAAAAGCGGCCTATGTCTGCGGTGACTGCGGTGCGACTTCGCCGAAATGGCAGGGACAGTGCCCGGGCTGCGGCGCCTGGAACTCGCTGACCGAAACCGTGATCGAGCCGGCGAAGCCGGGCGGTCGCTACGAAGCGCTGTCGGTCACGTCCTCGGTGCAGACCCTGGCCGACGTGCAGGCGGAGGAAGCGCCGCGCACGCCGACCGGCATCGAGGAACTCGACCGGGTGCTCGGCGGCGGGCTGGTACATGGTGCGGTGGTGCTGATCGGCGGTGATCCGGGTATCGGCAAGTCGACCCTGCTGCTGCAGGCGCTGGCCACGATCGGACTCAGTCGCAAGGTCCTGTATGTGACCGGCGAGGAATCCGCCGCCCAGGTGGCGCTGCGCGCGTCGCGGCTGGCGGTCGATGCATCGGCGGTGCGCCTGCTGGCGGAAATCCGCCTCGACCAGATCATTGCCACGCTGAAGCATGAAGCACCGGATGTGGCGGTCATCGACTCGATCCAGACCGTCTACGCCGATGCGCTGAATTCGGCGCCGGGCTCGGTCGCCCAGGTGCGCGAGTGTGCGGCCCAGCTGACCCGCGTGGCCAAGCAGACCGGCATCACCATCGTCATGGTCGGACACGTGACCAAGGAAGGCGCGCTGGCCGGGCCCCGCGTGCTGGAGCATATCGTCGACTCGGTGCTGTATTTCGAGGGCGACACCCATTCCAGCTTCCGCATGATCCGCGCGATCAAGAACCGCTTTGGCGCCGTCAACGAGCTGGGCGTGTTCGCAATGACCGATCGCGGCCTGCGCGGAGTCAGCAATCCGTCGGCGATTTTCCTGTCCAGCCGCCGTGATGACGTGCCGGGCTCCTGCGTGCTGGTGACCCAGGAAGGGACCCGACCGCTGCTGGTCGAGATACAGGCACTGGTCGACGACACCCACGCACCGCAGCCGCGCCGGCTGACGGTGGGGCTGGAGCAGAACCGGCTAGCGATGCTGCTGGCGGTACTGCACCGGCATGCCGGCATTGCCTGCTTTGACCAGGATGTGTTCGTCAATGCGGTGGGCGGCGTCAAGATTGCCGAGCCGGCGGCCGACCTGGCCGTGCTGCTCGCCATCGTGTCGTCTTTGCGCAACAAGCCGTTGCCGGACAAGCTGGTGGTGTTCGGCGAGGTGGGGCTGGGGGGCGAGGTCCGGCCGGTGCAGCGCGGGCAGGAGCGGCTCAGGGAAGCGGCGAAACTGGGCTTCGCGCGGGCGATCGTGCCACTGGCCAACCGGCCGAAGCAGCCGGTGGAAGGCATGGAGATCATCGCCGTGGAACGCCTGGAGCAGGCGGTGGACGCCTGCCGCTGACCGCGTTGCTCAAACGCGTTTCAGCGGGCGGACGCTGCCGCAGGGGGTGTCGCAGCCGCTGCAGGTCTGCAGGCCCACGGCCGACAGCGCCTGCTTCAGCGCGCAGGTTGAGCGGCGACAAGCCACGAAGCGGACGTCGCGGCTGGCGGCCAGCGAGCGGAAGTGCTTCATCACGTTGTGCCCCAGAAAATCGGTGAACAGGATCAGCAGGTCGGTGTCTGCCGGCAGCGTGTTGGACTTGCGCTGGTGGGCGCTGTTGCGGCCACTGACATGACGGTGAATGGAAATGCCGAATTCGTTCAGGACGTTCGGAATGTTGCCCAGGGTATCGGCACCAACCAGCATCGCGTTCATGGTCTGTCTCCTGTTCAGGGGATAGCGTGGGTTAATCTGGATAATTGAGAATTATTATCAGCTATACCGGACCGGATCTGTCAAGCTGTAAATGAGAACTGTTTTCAACATTGACACGGGCACGTGCCAAGAATCCGTTAAGAATCGACAAGTAAGGTGAGTTTCATTCTCACTTCCCCGATCGACTGAAGGATTCATGATGAAAAAATTCGCCCTGGCCGCGGTGGCTCTGTCCACCCTGACTGCGCTGGCGCACGCCGAGGCCGTGACCGTGTACACCGCCCGCAACGAGCAGCTCATCAAGCCCCTGTTCGATGCCTACACCAGGGAGACCGGGGTCGAGGTCAGGTTCGTCACCGACAAGGAAGGTCCGCTGATGGAGCGGCTGAAGGCCGAGGGCAAAAACACGCCGGCCGACATGCTGATGACGGTCGATGCCGGCAACCTGTGGCAGGCCGCGCATGAAGGCCTGCTGAAGCCGGTCGCATCGAAGACGCTGGACGCCAATGTGCCGGCCCACCTGCGTGATCCGAAGGGGCAGTGGTACGGGCTGTCGGTGCGCGCCCGCACCATGTTCTACAACACGCAGAAGGTGAAGCCGGCCGACCTGTCGACCTACGAGAACCTGGCCGATCCGAAGTGGAAGGGCCGGCTGTGCCTGCGCACGTCGAAGAAGGTCTACAACCAGTCGCTGGTGGCGACGATGATCGCCGAACACGGTGCGGCCAGGACCGAGAAGATCGTCAGGGGCTGGGTGGCCAACCTGGCCACGGCGCCGTTCCCGGACGACACCAGGATGCTGGAGGCGATTGCGGCCGGCCAGTGTGATGTCGGCATTGCCAACACCTACTACTACGGCCGTCTGATGGAGAAGCAGCCCAGGCTGCCGCTGGGCCTCTTCTGGGCCAACCAGAAGACCTCCGGCACCCACGTGAACGTGTCCGGTGCTGGCGTGACTGCACATGCGAAGAACGAGAAGGGTGCGCTGAAGCTGCTCGAATGGCTGTCCGGCCCGCAGGCGCAGAACCTGTACGCCGACAAGAACATGGAATACCCGGTCAACCCGAAGGTGAAGCCGGACCCGGCCGTGGCCGCCTGGGGCGATTTCAAGCACAACTACGTGAATGTGTCCAAGGCCGGTGAGCTGCAGGCCGAGGCGGTCAAGCTGATGGATCGTGCCGGGTATCGCTGATTCATTTTCTGCCTGATTCCCGAAACCGCCCCCGGGCGGTTTTTCCCGTTCCCGCTTGTCTGAATCGATCCGATGCCGTTCTCCTTTTCCGTCCGGCGCTGGCAGTGGCTGGCCGGGCTGCTGTCGCTGGTCACGCTGCTGCCCCTCGCCGTGATCCTGTCGTCGTTTACCACCATCGACCGGGACATCTGGTCGCACCTTGGCGAGTTCGTGCTGCCGCGCCTGCTGGGCAATACCGCGATCCTGCTCGGCGGCGTCGGTGCCGGGGTGCTGCTGCTTGGCGTGCCGCTGGCATGGCTGGTGGCGGTGCACGATTTCCCCGGCCGGCGCTTCTTTGCCTGGGCGCTGATGCTGCCGATGGCGATGCCGGCCTATGTGCTGGCCTTCGCGATGGTCGGCCTGCTGGACTTTACCGGCCCGCTGCAGACGCAGCTGCGCGAGCTGGCCGGCGGTCCGGTCCGGTTTCCGCCGATCCGTTCCATCGGCGGCGTGGTGCTGGTCATGAGCCTGGCGCTGTACCCGTATGTGTACCTGCTGGCCCGCAATGCGTTCGCGACCCAGGGCCGGCGCGCGCTCGAGGCCGCCGCTTCGCTGGGACTGGACCGCCGGCGCGGTTTCCGGCGCGTGGCGCTGCCGATGGCGCGGCCGTGGATCATTGGCGGGCTGTCGCTGGCGCTGATGGAAACACTGGCTGATTTCGGCACCGTGGCGGTGTTCAACGTCGATACCTTTACCACCGCCATCTACAAGGCGTGGTTTTCGCTGTTTTCGCTGTCGTCCGCCGCGCAACTGGCATCACTGCTGATTCTGGCGGTGTTTCTGCTGGTCTGGCTCGAACAGCATGCACGCGGCCGGCGCGCCTATGCCGCGCGCGCGGCGACACCGCTGCGCCGCCTCCGGCTGGGCGGTGCACGCGGCTGGGGGGCGGCGCTGTGGGCCGGCACGGTACTGGGCGTCGCCTTTGTCGTGCCGTTCGTGCAATTGCTGCTGTGGGCGTACGAGGTCGCCGCCGCTGACCTCGATGCCCGTTACTGGCAGTTCACGCTGAATTCAGTCGTGCTGGCCGGGCTCGGCGCGACCATGGTGCTGCTGCTGGCCCTGCTGCTCGGTTATGCGCAGCGTCGCGACCGCAGCTGGCCGACCCGGTTGCTGGTGCGGCTGGCCACGCTTGGTTATGCGGTGCCGGGCACGGTGCTCGCGGTCGGCGTGTTCGTGCCGGTTGCCTGGCTGGACAATGTGCTGATCGATCACGTCCCGGCGCTGGCCGGGCAGACGGCCGTGTTCAAGGGCACGCTGGTGGTGATGCTGCTGGCACTGGCGGCACGCTTTTGCGCGGTCGGCTTCTCGCCGGTGGAAAGCGCGTTCCAGCGCGTGCCGCCCAGCCAGGAAGAGTCTGCCCGCCTGCTTGGCGTGCGCGGGATGGCGCTGTTCCGGCGGCTGTATCTGCCGCAATTGTCCGGCGGCGTACTGGTTGCGCTGCTGATGGTGTTCGTCGACATCATGAAGGAAATGCCGATCACGCTGATGACGAGGCCATTTGGCTGGGACACGCTGGCGGTGCGGGTATTCGAGATGACCAGTGAAGGGGAATGGGAGCGGGCCGCATTGCCGTCCGTTGCCATTGTGCTGGTGGGGCTGGCGCCGGTGTTGTTGCTGGCCAGGGAACGGCTGCTGCAGGGCAGCCGTCCGGACAAGGGGAATGAATCACATGAATGAGACAGACGCATTGCCGCTGCTCGACGTCGATCGACTCAGCGTGCGCTATGGTGACGCCCCGGTGGTTGACCGGCTGTCGTTTTCGCTGGCTGCCGGCGAGATCGGCTGCCTGCTCGGGGCGTCCGGCTGCGGCAAGACCACGGTGCTGCGCGCCATTGCCGGCTTTGAACCGCTGTCGGCCGGCGAGATCCGGGTCGACGGGACGGTTTTTTCCCGGGCCGGCTACCAGATGGCCGCGCACCGGCGCGGCATCGGCATGGTGTTCCAGGACTATGCGCTGTTTCCGCACCTGACCGTGGCCGGCAATGTCGGCTTCGGCCTGGAGGCGCTGGCCGACGGCGCGCGCCGGGAGCGGGTGGCCGGCCTGCTGGAGCTGGTCGGCCTGGCCGGGCGCGACGCGGTCTATCCGCACGAACTGTCCGGTGGACAGCAGCAGCGGGTGGCCCTGGCGCGTGCGCTGGCGCCGCGGCCCCGCCTGCTGCTGCTGGACGAACCGTTTTCCAATCTGGACGTGATGCTGCGCGAAACCCTGGGTCAGGAGGTGCGGCAGATCCTCAAGCGCGAGAACGTGGCTGCGGTGCTGGTCACGCATGACCAGCGCGAGGCTTTTGCCATTGCCGATCGGGTCGGGGTGATGCGCGGCGGCAGGATTGAACAATGGGCCACGCCGTATGCGCTGTACCACGAGCCGGCCACGCGCTTTGTCGCCGATTTCGTCGGCGAGGGCGCACTGCTGGCCGGGGTGATGGCGGCGGATGGCCGGGTTGATGTTGGCGATGGCATCGACTGCCACGGCAGCGAGGCGCTGCCGGCCGGTGCCGCGGTCGATGTGCTGTTGCGTCCGGATGACGTGGTGATCGATCCGGCGGCCGCGCTGCGGGCGGAAGTGGTGTCGCGGGTATTCCGCGGGGCCGAGTTCCTGTACGCGCTGCGCCTGCCTTCCGGACGGGAACTGCTGTCGCTGATGCCGAGCCATGCCCGCCACGAGCCGGGCGAGCAGGTCGGCTTCCGGCTCGATGTCCAGGGTGTGGCCCTGTTTCCGCGCACCGGGGAATGATGTCTCAGCGCTGACACAGCCGCCGTTTCAGCCCGGAACCGATGCCCCCTTGTCGGCGTCGATATCGGCCTCGTCGTCGGGATCATCGCCGGTGCCGAGCTGGTGCTTGTCCAGCAGCCGGTACAGCGTGGCGCGGGAAATGCCCAGGTTCTGCGCCGCGAGCGAATAGTTGTAACGGCACAGCGTCAGCGTCCGCTGCAGCGCGCCGCGTTCGGCCAGACCCCGGACCTCGTCCAGGGTCTGCCAGGCAATTTCCGGCACGATCTTGTCGTCGATGCCCATGTCCAGCGGCGTGACCTGGCGGCCGGCCGACATGACCGCCCCCTGATAGACCCGGTTCTGCAGCTCGCGCACATTGCCGGGCCAGGTGTAGCGCTGCATCGCCGTCAGTGCTTCGCTGGCAAAGCGCTTGGGCGGCAGTTTCTGCCGGGCAACACAGCTGGTCAGAAAGCGTTCGGCCAGCGGGATGATGTCTTCCTGCCGTTCGCGCAGCGGCGGAATGCGCAGATTGCAGACGTTCAGCCGATAGAACAGGTCGTCGCGGAAGTTGCCGGCGGCAATGGCCAGCGGCAGGTTGACGTGGGTGGCGGAGATGACGCGCACATCGACTTCCTTGCTGACGGCGGAACCGACCCGCTCGATCGTGCCTTCCTGCAGAAAGCGCAACAGGTTGGCCTGCAGGTCGCGCGCCAGGTCACCAATCTCGTCGAGAAACAGGGTGCCGGTATCGGCGGCCTCGATGCGGCCGATCTTGCGCTGGTTGGCGCCGGTAAAGGCGCCGCGCTCATAACCGAACAGCTCGGACTGGATCAGCGTGCCGGGAATGGCTGCGCAGTTGACTGCGACGAACGGGCCGCCCTTGCGCGGTGACATCTCGTGCAGCAGCCGGGCCACCATCTCCTTGCCGGTCCCCGACTCGCCGGTGATCATCGCGCTGATGCCGGTCGAGGCGACTTTGCGGATATCGTCCTTCAGCTTGCGCATATTGGCGCACTGACCGATGAAATCGGCGTATTCGAGCGTCTGCGGCTCGACCTGCTCCCCCCCGTTCTGGTTCAGCAGCGCCCGGCCATAGGCCCGGCCCAGGGTGACCAGCAGGCGTTCGGGATCATAGGGCAGGGTGTGGTAATCGTAGAACCACTCGTACAGCAGTGTCTGCCAGGCCGGCAGGTCGATCAGCCGGCGCGGTACTGCCGCAATCCAGTCGATCTGCGTTTCCGCCAGCGCCGCGCGCAGCGGTGGCGCCAGGTGGTGACCGGTCAGCGTGTCATCCAGGCGGAACAGGCCGACTGCCGGTTTGAACTGCCTGCACACCTGGGCCAGCCGGTCCGGGTGGTTCTCCGTCTGGACTTCCCAGCCGTGCTTTTTCAGCAGGGTGGCGATACGGGTTGTTTCCGCACAAGCATTGGCTATGAGGATGCGTTTTTTCTGCACTTTCTTTTACCCCTGTGTACCGCATGGTGACCTTCTTTCGCGGCCCCCCTCACGGATATAAGGGATAGAAGGCATTCCCGCCTGCAATTTGTCTCGTCATTGAGACAGACGGTCAGGAATGACGAGCGGCAATGGCGCTTTCCGCCTGTCGGTCCGGCACGGCAAACGCGCTGGACATTTGGCGTTTTCTGTACATCCAGAATATGCGAGGGGCAATAAAACCGGGCATGTCGTCAGGTGAGCGGCCGATTGTGCCAACGGCAGGTGAAGGCGGGGGGCGGCCCGCGCGGCGAACTGACTCAGAATCGAGACACTGCCAGTGACGGGCGGTACCGGTTTTTTTTCATGTTTTTCATTTTTAAATTAAAACCGTTAAAAAACAACGCATTAACAGATTTTTACATGTAGGCATGACTCTTGCCATCCTGGTGACGTTCCCGCTTGGGGACGCAATGCAATTCGACTCACCAGGAGAAGGTAATGAAGAAACTCGCTCTCGCCGCCGCCATCGCCATGGCATTTGCCGCCCCGGCCGCCCTGGCCGCCGTTACCGTGGACGGCAATGCGCTGGCCGGTGGCTCTGCCGCAACCGGCGGCAGTACGGCCAATACGGATTCCGGGAATACGATCAATCACAGCAGCGCGTCCAGCAGTTCCGACAGCTCGACCACCACCAGGGTCGGCGCGTCCAAGGGCGGGGTGGCCGCAAACGGCGGCAATGCGACCGCCGATTCGGGCAACACCAGCAACTCCGGCAACACCTCGACCAAGACCAGTACCTATACCGACAGCTCGACCACCACCAGGGTCGGTGCGTCCAAGGGCGGGGTGGCGGCCAACGGTGGCAATGCGACGGCCGATTCGGGCAATACCAGCGATTCGGGCAATACGTCGACCAGGACCAACTCGTCGGTCAACACCTCTGCCTCCAAGGGCGGTGCTGCTGCCAACGGCGGCAATGCGACGGCCGATTCGGGCAATACCAGCGATTCGGGCAATACCTCGACCAGGACCAGCGTCAGCGCGTCCAAGGGCGGGGTGGCGTCCAATGGCGGCAATGCGACGGCGGACTCGAACAACACGTCGACCAGGACCACGGTCAGCGCCAGCAAGGGTGGCAATGCGGCCAATGACGGCAGCAACGCCTATTCCGACTCCAACAACACCAGCAACCTGGCACTGTCGACGACCCGCAATACGACCAAGGACTCGTACAACACGACGACGACGACCGACAGCCACAACAAGACCTACACCAACACCTGGATTGCCACCGACCTGAGCGCGGCGACGTCCAATGTGTCGGTGTCGGGCACCGGCTTCCACAGCACGGGTGTGCCTTCCATGCTGACCGGCAACAACAGCATCGACCAGGGCGCGTTCGGCAGCACGGCCGGCATCGCCCAGGTGTCGCTGAACTCCGGCCTCAGTGCCGTGGTGCAGCAGTCGGTGAATGTGCTGGCGCCGGTGACGGCGAAGTGATTGCGCTTGTTCCATGAAGTGAAAAAGGTATCGGGCACCCGTTGCCCGATACCTGCATGCAGAAAGGAACAGGCAATGAACCGAATATTCAAGACGCTTCCGGTTGCGCTCGCCTTGCTCGGGGCGGCGGCCCGGGCCGAACCGCCTGCACCACCACCGGCCGATGCACAGCAGGTGGTGCTGCATGGTGCAACCATGCTTGCGGACCTGGGCGGTCAGGCCGGGCAGGCGGCCAACCGGGCAGACATGATCAGCTTTGTCGGCCAGCGTGCCGATCTGGAGGCCAGTGTCGGCAACGGCACCTTCAACGGCGTGAGCACCGGGGTGAACCTGATGGCCGGGGGCGCGCTGTCCGGCCTGAACGGCATCGGCACCGTAGTGCAGAACTCCGGCAACCAGGTGGTGATACAGAACTCCACCATTCTCAACGTCTCCCTGTTCTGAAGGAGCGATGTGTGAACCTGCATCCGCTTCTGCTGTGCGCCGCCCTGGCGGCGCCTTTTTTCCCGTTGCCGGCGCAGGCCGACGACATGGGGGCGCCGCTGGGCAGCCTTGGCGTGTTCCACGTCAGGGTGGAAAGCCTGAAGGAGCGGGCATTCCGCTCGACCGTGCGGCAGCGCTATGACTTCAGTTGCGGGTCGGCGGCGCTGGCGACGCTGCTGAACTTCCACTACGGCACGCCGACGCGGGAAGAAGACACGTTCGCCGCCATGTACCGCACCGGCGACCAGGCGAAGATCCAGCGCGTCGGCTTTTCCATGGCGGACATGAAACGCTATCTGGATGCGCGAGGTTTTCAGGCCAACGGTTTCAAGGTCGGGCTGGATGACTTTGCCCAGGCCGGCATCCCTGCCATCGTGCTGATCAACAACGGTGGCTACCGGCATTTCGTCGTGGTCAAGGGGATCAGCGCCAGCCGGGTGCTGATCGGTGATCCGGCGCTGGGCACGCGCACCCTGACCCGGCCCGAGTTCGAGGCGAACTGGGGCGGAGTGGTGTTCGTGATCCTGAACCGGAAGGAACAGGGGCAGCGCAGCTTCAACCGCGACCCCGAATGGCGGGTCCGGGAACCGGCGCCGCTGTCGGCCGCGCGCTACGACCCCGCGTTCGCCAATGTGACCTGGCTGCGACCGCCCGCCACGGATTTCTGAATGGAGACGACATGAAACGGATTTTGTGGATGGCGCTGTGCTGTCTGCCGCTGTCCCCGGCACTGGCGGCAGCACCGGCGCCGGCTGACGACACGGTGGTGCTCGCCCGTGGCGAGGCGGTACCGATGCCGGAGCTCGACACCCTGCGCGGCGGCTATGCCGTGCCGGGCGGGACGGTCATGTCATTCGGCATCAGCCAGGCGGTGTATATCGATGGCCAGCTGGCGAGCCTGCAGAGCCTGAATATTGCCGATGTCGGCAAGGCCGTGTCGCAGGCCGGTGCGGTCAGTGCCGGGCTGACGTCGCTGGCGCTGTCCGGTGGTTCGCTGTCGACCGGCATGACCAATGTGGTGCAGAGCATGCTGCCGACCGTGGTGACGGTGCAGAACAGCGTCGACGGCCGGCTGATCCAGACCCTGACCACACTGAACCTGTCTGCTCCGAGCCTGAGCGCATTCAATGCACTGCAACTGGGGCGGAATCTCCAGCAGGCCACGCTGGGATCGGTGCTGCGCTGAGGCATTGCCGTCATCAGGCTGTCGTCATGTTTGTCTTTTCGTGCCAGGCAGATTGCCGTTTATCGGCAACATCGCATGCCTCGCACCCGGTTAACGCATCCGGCATTGGCTATCGCGCTGTCCTCACCTTTAATGGAATCACCCGCAAACGGTCCCGCTGGCGGCCCAGCCTTCCTGGCCTGCGGTGATTCCGGTCATGAACCGGCGAAAGGGAACTCGTGCCAGCAAAACGGAAAACCCTCTACCTGGCGATCGCGGGGCTGCTGGTCTCGGCGTCGGCGCAGTCGGCCACCCCCCCGAAAAAGACCGCGAACAGCAGCCTGGAAGCGCGGCTCAACGCCATGCAGAAACAACTCGACGACTGGCAGTCCTATCGTCGCAATACGGAACAGCAACTGGCCGATCAGCGCCAGCGCATTCAGGAGCTGGAGTCCCGGCTCAATGTGCAGCCGTCCGGGGCGGTCGCTGCCGCCGTGCCGGCACCGAATGTCAGCGCCAGCCCGGGCGGTCCGGTGGTTACGCCGGCACCGGATGCGATCGGCGCCACGGTAGCCAGCGCTTCGCCGCCGGCGCCCGATGTGACGGCCAGCCCCGGCGGCGCCGAAGTGACGCCGGCCCGTCCGGCGATCACGTCCACGCCCTCGTCGACCAACCCGGCGACCGAGGCGCGCACCCAGGCCGTTGCCCAGAATCTCGATGTGCCCGGCGTGCTGACGCCGCGCGGCAGCTTCGTGTTCGAGCCGTCGCTGCAGTACACCTACACCAGTTCCGACCGTGTGGCCCTGATCGGCTACACCATCATCCCGGCCATCACTATCGGCCTGATCGATATCCGCCAGGTCAACCGTTCGGCCTTCGTGCTCGGCCTGACCGGCCGTTACGGCATCACCAACCGGCTGGAAATCGAAGGTCGCATACCGTACGTGTACCAGACTGAGGATTCGATCCAGCGCCCGCTGGCGACCGGCAGTTCGCACGACAGCGTGTTCAACACGACCGGCAATGGCATCGGCGACATGGAACTGGCGCTGCGCTACCAGTTGAACCAGCCGGTCGACGGCAGTCCGTATTACATCGGCAGTCTGCGGGTCAAGTCGACGACCGGCAAGGGGCCGTTCGATGTCAGCTATGTGACCGATACCACCAAGGGCATCGACTATCAGACCGAGCTGGCGACCGGTTCCGGCTTCTGGAGCTACCAGCTGGGGCTGTCGGCCATCCTGCCGTCCGATCCGGCCGTGTTCTTCGGCTCGGTGAATTACACCTGGAACCAGAAGACCAGCGTCAACCAGAACCGCTGCGTGCGCTACCGCAGCGACGCGAACGACACCTCGGTGTGCAGCGCCACCTATATCAAGGACTTCGACCCGGGCGACGTGATCGGCTTCAATATCGGCATGGGGATCGCCATCAACGACCGCTCGTCGTTCAGCCTTGCCTACGACCACAACGTGGTACTGAAGAGCAAGGTCAACGGCCAGACGCCCGAGGATGCGTACACCGCCCAGATCGGCATGCTGCAGCTCGGCTACGCCTACCGGCTGACCAAGTCGACAGCGGTCAACCTGACGCTTGGCGTGGGGGTGACCCGGGACTCGCCGGATGTCCAGCTGACGCTGCGCGCGCCGATTTCGTTCTAGCGCGGTGCCTGCAGGGCTTCGCGCTGCAGGGTGACGATCTCGCGGATGCCCTGTTCGGCCAGCGCCATCAGCCGGTCCATCTCGGCCCGCGAGAACGGGGCGCCTTCGGCCGTGCCCTGGATTTCGACAAAGCCACCGGCACCGGTCATGACGACATTCATGTCGGTGTCGCAGGCCGAGTCCTCTTCGTAATCGAGGTCGAGCACCGGCGTGCCGTCGACAATGCCGACCGACACGGCGGCGACGGCGTCACGCAGCGGGGAGGCTGTCAGTGCCCCCCTGGCGATCAGGCCGGCAATGGCATCCGCCAGCGCGACATAGGCGCCGGAGATGCTGGCGGTACGGGTGCCGCCATCGGCCTGGAGCACATCGCAGTCAATCAGGATCTGCCGTTCGCCGAGCGCGGCGAGATCGACCACGGCGCGCAGGCTGCGACCGATCAGGCGCTGGATTTCCTGGGTGCGGCCCGACTGCTTGCCGGCGGCCGCTTCGCGGCGCATGCGGGAATGGGTCGAACGGGGCAGCATGCCGTACTCGGCCGTGACCCAGCCGCGTCCCTTGCCCTTCAGGAAGCCCGGTACCGATTCCTCGACCGAGGCAGTGCACAGGACCCTGGTATCACCGAACTCGACCAGCACCGAGCCTTCGGCATGGCGGGTGTAGTGGCGGGTAAAGCGGATCGGGCGCAATGCCTCGGCCGTTCGTTGGGAGGGGCGCATGGGGGACATCCTTGGTTCTTTCGACAAGGCGGCATTGTAGCCCGGCGGGCGCATGTCATGCCGTCGTCACGCTCGGCTTATACAGTGCCGGCATTATCAAGAGGCGAGCGGATGGTGACGATGTCAAAGGCTTCCCTGGTGTCTTCTCCTGCGGACCGGTTGCCGGACTGGCTGGCGGGGGATGCGCTGTCGGCGGAATTGGGGGCCATTCTGCAGCACCGGCGCCTGACGGCCGTGTATCAACCGATCGTCGAGCTGGCTGACGGGCGGATCTTTGCGCATGAAGGACTGATCCGGGGGCCGGCGACCAGCGTGCTGGCCCAGCCGACCGACCTGTTCGCCGCGGCGGAAACCGGCGGGCGCCTGCTTGAACTCGACCGGCTCTGCCTCGATGTCATGCTGGCCGGCGTGGCGGCCTGCGGCCGGACCGGAAAATGGTTCGTCAATGTCTGTCCGGACAGCATCCTCGCAGGACGCGGCAGGCCGGAAGCCTGCCTGCGCGCGCTGGCGGCCCGCGGCATGCGGCCGGAAGATATTGTCATAGAGTTGACCGAATCGCGCCCGTCCGGTCACTATGATCATTTGCGCAGCCAGTTGCGTCGCTATCGCGACATGGGCTTCGGGCTTGCCCTCGATGACCTCGGCGAGGGCTTTTCCAGCCTGCGCCTGTGGGCTGAATTGCAGCCCGATTTCGTCAAACTGGACAAATTCTTTGTCCGCGGCATTCATCAGGACCCGGTCCGGCAGCGCTTTGCCGCCGCGGTGGCCGACATTGCCGCAGCAACCGGCGCGCGCGTCATTGCCGAGGGCATCGAAACCTTCGACGAGCTGGAACCGCTGTACCGCTACGGTATCGGGCTGGGCCAGGGCTATCTGTTTGGCCGGCCCGAAGCCGTTCCGCTCGGCGCCATCGAACGGGAGACCAGAGACCGTATGACCACCTATGCTCCGATGACCGCTTCGCCCGCGCGGGCCACGGCCGGGGAACTGCTGATCGAAGTCCCGACCCTGCCACCCGCCGCACTGAACGAGCAGGCCTATCAGCTGTTCAACGCCGACAGCGACTGCTTTGCCATTCCGGTGGTCGATGGCGGCCAGCCGGTTGGCCTGCTGCGTCGCCACCATGTGCTGGAGACCTTTGCCAGGCCATTCAGCCGCGAGCTGTACAGCAAGAAATCCTGCATGCAGATGATGGACGCCGACCCGCTGGTGGTCGATCGTCGCATGAGCCTTGAGGCCCTGTCGGCGCGCGTGGTCGCCGCCGACCGGCGCTACCTGGTCGACGGTTTCATCATCACCGACGAAGGCCGCTATCTGGGCATGGGCACCGGCTTCGACCTGATGCGGCGCATGACCGAAATGCAGATCTCGGCCGCACGCTATGCGAACCCGCTGACCGGCCTGCCCGGCAATGTGCCGATCAACGAAACCATCGACCAGTTGCTGGCCGACAATGCCCGCTTCGTCATTGCCTATTGCGATCTCGACCACTTCAAGCCGTTCAACGACCTGTACGGCTATCACAAGGGTGACGAACTGATCCAGCTGGCCGGCAGCACGCTGGTGGAGGCCGCTGATGGCCGCTGCGATTTTGTCGGCCATATCGGCGGCGACGATTTCATCATGCTGATGCGCAGTGTCGACTGGCAGCCCCGGCTGGAACGGGTGCTGGTCGCGTTCGACGACGGTGCCCGGGCCTTTTTCAGGCCGGGCCATCGCGAGGCCGGGGGCTATGTGCTGCCGGGCCGGACCGGCGATGCGGCGTTCTTCCCGCTGACCTGCATGTCGATCGGTGCGGTCAAGGTCGAACCGGGCCAGTATGCGAGCCACCACGAGCTGTCGGCTGCCGCCGCCGATGCCAAGCATATCGCCAAGAAGACCCCCGGACGCAGCCTGTTCGTCGAGCGCCGCGTGCCGGCCTGAATGCACGATGCCGGCTTGCGCCGGCATCGTGGGGGGCGGTGCGCCTGCTGGCGCGAACTATCGCCGGGTGGTCTCGTGGCCGATCACGCCGCCGATGGCGGCACCGCCCAGCGTGCCGACCGTGCTGCCGCCAGTCAGCACCGCGCCGGCCACGCCACCGATCGCTGCCCCTGCCGCCGTATTGCGCTGACGCTTGTTCATGTCGGCGCAGCCGGTACTCAGAATGGCAGCAAGCAGCAAGGTAATCGGAATCAGGGTGCGTTTCATGACAGGGTTCTCCTTGGTATTTCCTAATGGCAATGGCGTTATATTTACCAGCAATCACGACGATTCCCAATGCTGGCCGGCGACAAACCTGTAAACAAGTGTTTTGAACTGTAAATACCCCGCCCGCACGGCATGATTGATGACGTAATCATGACCGTTCGCCGGGAAAATGAAAAAACGGAATCATCTGGCGTTAAAGCATCTGGAATAAAATGTGTCATCTATCGTTTTAATCGAACCGAGGAGAGCTTATGTCGGTCCTGGTCAGAATCTGGGATGTGCCAACCCGTCTGTTCCACTGGTCGCTGGTCGTGCTGTTCTGTGCCATGTGGTTTACCGGTACACAGGGCGGCGAATGGCTGCAGTACCACATCTGGGCCGGCTACGGCATCGCCACCCTGGTGCTGTTCCGGCTGATCTGGGGCCTGCTGGGCAGCCAGACCTCGCGCTTCACATTCTTCATCCGCGGTCCGCGCGCCATCATCGGCTATCTGCGCGGCACGCTGCCCGAAGAGCAGGTGCCGGGCCACAACCCGCTGGGCGCGCTGATGGTGCTGCTGATGCTGGCGCTGCTGGCGACCCAGATCACCCTGGGTTTCTTTGCCGCCGACGTCGACAGCTATTCGTATGACGGCCCGCTGGCCCATCTGATCGACAGCGATCTGGCCGAGAGCATCACCGGCTGGCACAAACTGCTGTTCAACGTGCTGCTGGGCGCCGTCGGGCTGCACCTGAGCGCAATCGCGTTCTATGCGCTGGCCAGGAAGCGCAACCTGGTCCGGCCGATGCTGACCGGTGACCAGCGCTTCGAGCGTGAAGTCGGCAAGCTGGAATTCATCCCGACCGTGATCGCCATGGTGACGCTGGTGGTGTCGGCCGGTGCGATCTATACGCTGGTGACGCGCTTGTAAGCACTGCCGGAGCGAAGCGGACGACACGGACCACTTATCCCGGTAAGCGGTCCGTTTTTCATGGATAAAACGTGCAAGCCGCCTGATGCAGGCCGGTGCCCGGACCGGCCGGCTGTCGTGTTTTGGCAACAGCAGGCCGGGGCGACCGCAGGGCCGGGAACGGCAAAAAGGCCGGCGCTGTCCAGGTTTTCCACGCGTTTTCAGCGCGTTTTCAGCGGCGGGCGCTTTCCGTCCGCCGGCGTTCATTCTGACCGTCCGTCTGCCGCCTGCCGGGGGCCGGAAAAAAAAACCGGGCACACAAAGCCTTGCGGGGCGGGGCTTTCGCTGCTGCCAATGTCCGACCCCAGAATCTACATCTAGTGTCAAGGCTTGAATGCATAGCGACATCTAGTAGAATTCAACGCAAATGACCGAACACGTTGCACCGCCGTCCCCGTCCGGGGAGCACGGCGGTTTTTCATGGCGGGCCGGGCTTGCAGCCCGGGCCCCGCGCGCTACAGATGGGAACCCGATCGTGATCCACGAGAAACTCGCACTCCTGCCCGAGCAAGACATCTCCCGCGAAGTCCTGCTGGAAAAATATGCCAAGGGCGACGAACAGAACGTCGCTGATGTGCGCCGCCGCGTGGCCGGCGCGCTGGCCGGCATCGAGAAGAACCCGGCCGAGCATGCCGACCGCTTCTTCTGGGCACTGGAGCAGGGTTTCATCCCCGGCGGGCGCATCAACTCTGCTGCCGGGACCGACCTGGCCGCCACGCTGATCAACTGCTTCGTGCAGCCGGTCGGCGACTCGGTCAGCGAGTTGCGCGACGGCAAGGTCGGCATCTACGAAGCCCTGCTGCAGGCGGCGGAAACCATGCGCCGTGGCGGCGGCGTCGGCTACAACTTCAGCCGCATCCGGCCGAAGGGCGCCCGGGTCAAGGGCACCAACAGCCGCGCGTCCGGCCCGGTGTCGTACATGCGCGTGTTCGACCGCAGCTGCGAGACGGTCGAGTCGGCCGGTGCCCGTCGAGGCGCGCAGATGGGCGTGCTCGACTGCGACCACCCGGATATCGAGGCGTTCATCCACGCCAAGGACCAGGGCGACCTGCGCAATTTCAATATCTCGGTCGGCGTGTCCGATGCGTTCATGGAAGCGGTGGAAGCCGACGGCCAGTGGGAGCTGGTGCACAAGGAAGAGCCCGACCGCCGCGAGTTCGCCGATGCCTATCTGCGCGAGGATGGCCGCTGGGTCTATCGTGCGGTCCGGGCCCGCGACCTGTGGCAGCAGATCATGATGTCGACCTATGACCACGCCGAGCCGGGCGTGCTGTTCATGTCCAAGATCAACCGCGACAACAACCTCAGCTACTGCGAAGTCATCGAGTCGACCAACCCGTGCGGTGAGCAGCCGCTGCCGGACTATGGTTGCTGCGACCTCGGCTCGATCAACCTGACCCGCTTCGTGCGCGAGCCGTTCTCGGGCAAGGCCACCTTTGATTTCGGTCTGTTCGAGCAGGTGGTCGCACAGTCGGTGCGCATGCTCGACAACGTGCTCGACCTGACGGTCTGGCCGCTGCCGGAACAGAAGCGCGAAGCGCAGAACAAGCGCCGCATTGGCCTGGGCTACACCGGCATGGGCGATGCGCTGATCATGCTGACCATGAAGTACAGTTCGGATGCCGGCCGCGCCTTTGCCGCCCGGGTCTCGGAATGCATGCGCAACGCCGCCTACGCCGCATCGGTCGACCTCGCCATCGAGAAGGGTGCCTTCCCGCTGTTCGAGGCCGACAAGTACCTGGCCGAACCGCATTGCGCCAGCCGCCTGCCGAAGGAGCTCAAGGCCCGGATCAAGAAGCACGGCATCCGCAACTCGCACCTGTTGTCGATCGCACCGACCGGTACCATCTCGCTCGCCTTTGCCGACAACGCCAGCAATGGCATCGAGCCGCCGTTCAGCTGGTTCTATACCCGCAAGAAGCGCATGGCCGACGGTTCGCAGCAGGAATACCGGGTCGAGGATCACGCCTATCGCGTCTATCGCGAACTCGGCGGCGATATCGACAACCTGCCGGAGTACTTCGAGTCGGCGCTGTCGATGAGCGCACTCGATCACATGCGCATGGTGGCGTCGATCGCGCCGTATATCGATACCGCGATCTCCAAGACCGTCAACGTGCCGGCCGACTATCCGTTCGCCGACTTTGAAAGCCTGTACCTGGAAGCCTGGCGTGCCGGCCTGAAGGGCATCACCACCTACCGGCCGAACAGCGTGCTGGGTTCGGTGCTGTCGATCGAGCCGACCAATGCGTCGCCGGCCGACATCGTCCAGTCGCCGGATGATCCCGATCGCCGCATCGCGCTGAACGCGGCGCCGCAACCGGCGCTGGCCTCGCTGAAGTGGCCGAACCGGCCGAAGCTCAAGGGCGGCAATCCGGGCTGGACCTATATGGTCGAGCACCCGAGCGGCGACTTTGCCGTGTTTGTCGGCCATATCGAAAACGGCCACACCCAGCCGTTCGAGGTGTGGGTCAATGGCGCGGAACAGCCGCGCGGCCTTGGCGCGGTTGCCAAGACCCTGTCGATGGACATGCGCTCGCTCGATCGCGCCTGGCTGACCACCAAGCTCGACGCGCTGGCCAAGACCTTTGACGACAAGCATTACGCGCTGGAACTCGGCAGCGACACCATTCACGCAACCAGCGCCAGCTCGGTGCTGGCGCAGGTGGTGCGCCATCGCGTCGTCGAGCTGGGCGCGCTGACGGCCGTTGCCGGCGAAGCCACGCCGGTGATGGACGCGCTGTTCGCCAAGAAGGAACCGAAGTCCGGCGTTGACGGCACCATGAGCTGGTCGGTCGATGTGGTCAACCCGGCCACTGATGACGACTTCGTGCTGTTCCTGAAGGAACTGGTGCTGCCGAACGGTCAGCGCCGCCCGTTCTCGGTCTGGCTGGCCGGCAGTTACCCGCGCGAGCTCGACGGCCTGTGCAAGCTGCTGAGCCTGGACATGCGCGTGATCGATCCGGCCTGGATCGGCATGAAGCTGCGCAAGCTGCTGACCTATGCCGAACCGCAGGGCGACTTCTTCGCCCGCCTGCCGGGCAGCGAGAAGTCGCAGAGCTGGCCGTCGACCGTCGCCTATATTGCGCGGCTGATGATCCACCGCTTTGCCATGCTCGGCGTGCTGAACGAGGACGGCTATCCGCTGGAGGAAATGGGCGTGATGGTGCCGGAGCAGGGCGAGCTGTTCGAGTCGCTGTCCACCCACACCACGCCGACCGCCGGGCGCAAGTGCCCGGAATGCGGCAACCACGCAGTGATCAAGAAGGACGGCTGCGAGTTCTGCACCGCCTGCGGCCATATCGGCAGCTGCGGCTGAGAGGAACGGAGACCGCCGCCGCCGTGTTGCATGTGAACGGCACAGGCGGCCACGTGTCTGTGCTGCATTGCTGCTGATAGTCTGACCCGATGCCCCGCGATCCCTGATCGCGGGGCATTTTCATGCCTGCTGCCGGGTGCGGGAGTCCCGCACGACGGGGGGTGAAGCAATTCCTTGTTGCTATTTTCAAGATCATTTCTATGCTTTCTTCATATTTGCAGTGAAGACGATGATCCTGACATAACAAGGAGTGACACACCCATGACCGAAAAAATCTCTGCCATCCAGCAGTACATGAACGGGCTTGCCACCGGTGTAAGCCTGCCAAGGATCCAGGGTGAAGAACGCCTGACCGCGGCGGGCAGCCTGACCGACTACACCTTCGAGTACCTCAAGGCCGATCTCAGCTACGGTCCGGCCGAGTATCCGACCAGCGGTGTCTATGGCGGTGTGCTGCCGCCGTGGTTCAACCGCCTCGATACCATCCCTGCCGACTGGCAGTGGACCAGTGCCGATCTGGCTGCCAGCCAGAAGCGGGGCGGGCAGGTGGTCGCCGAGCAGGCCAGTATCGAGGCCAGGGTGCCCGGGCAGAGCTATACCGGGACGGCCGCCGAACAGATCCGGCAGCGCTACACCAAGGGGATCTGGGATGAGGCTACCTTCAGCCAGGGGTATGTGGACCGCCTGACCCAGAACTGGATCGCCGATGACGCCGAGTTCGCCCGCCAGCGTCTGGGCGGTGCCAACCCCAATGTCATTGCCCGTTATGTGGGTACCGCTGCGACCATCGCCCAGTGGGTGCAGGGCGCCAAGGGCAGCAAGGACGCGCAGGCGCTGACCCGGCAACTCCAGGCGGCGGTCAATGCGAATACGCTGTTTGTCTGTGACTACCAGATTGCTCTGGGCAACGCGGTACGCCAGCAACTGGTACGTTCGGGTCAGTGGCTGACCTCGCCGCTGGTCTATTTTGTGGTCGACGGCGGCAAACTGCTGCCCGTGGCCATCCAGCTGACGCCGGGCGCCTATATCTTTACCCCCGGTGACGATGCCAACAGCTGGCTGCTGGCCAAGCTGTGGGTGGGCAATGCCGATGCCCAGTGGTGGTTCAGTGGCACCCACCTCTACAACACCCACACCGTGGTGATGCAGTTCGGTACCGCGGCCCTCAATCTGCTGGAGCAGGGCCAGCTTCCGGCAACACATCCGATCCTGAAGCTGCTTCAGCCGCATCTGAAAAAAGTCTTCAACATCAATAATCTGGTCTACTGCGCCGATGGCTCCGGCCTCTATCAGTCGGGCCAGTTCTGTGACCAGTTCCTGCCCACCGGCCGCATCGGGCTCTACGACATCATCAGCAGCCTGTTCAGCTCCTACAGCCTCGATGATGCCTCGTTCCCCAACCAGCTCAAGCTGCGTGGCATCGATCAGGCGACCCTGCCGGTTTCCTTCCCTTACCGCGACGATGGCCAGGTCTGGTGGGATGCCATCGAGAACTTCGTGAGCGAGGTGGTGGATGCCAGCTATGCCAGCGACGCGGCCGTGGTCCAGGATCAGCCGCTCAATGCCTGGATGAGCAAGGTCTCCGCGGCTTTCAATCAGCCTGGCGGCACGGCCCGGTTTACCTGGCAGCCCACCAGGGCATATCTGAAACAGCTCGCGACAAACCTGTTCTTCATCGGGTCGATACAGCACACGGCAATCAATAACAGCATGCTGCCGGGCCTGGGTTTCCTGCCCAACGCTGCTTTTGCCATGACTGCTCCGCCGCCCGTCGCGCCGGGCGTCAGTGACGAGCAACTGCTGGCTGCGCTGCCCGACCCGAAGGCGGTCACGGACGGCCATGTGGCCTGGCCGATCCAGAACCAGATTGCCTTCGTCATGAACGGCACCTCGGAGGTGGACGATCTGGTGGCGGGCGATGGCAGCGAAGCCTCGCTCCAGGCGACGTACGGCTATCCGGCAGGATCGGCCCAGGCACAGGCGGTGCACAACTTCCATGCGGCGGTCTGGGGTTCCGGCCCGGCCTCGGTGCAGTCGAACATCCAGTCCCGGCAGAAGGCGCGCGTCAACGCCTACAAGGAGGCCAATCCACAGGCCGCCACCGTGCCGAACAGCGTGGGCTACTTCTATCTCACCGTGTCGGCGCCGTCTGCCCAGTCCGCCGAACTGAATTCGGCGGCCATGAGCTGCATCCAGATCTGAATCGGCCTGGCTGCTGGCCTCGTTCCGGGAGGCCGCCGTCAGGCGGCATCCCGTCCCATTTCATAAAAGACTGAACCATGCTCAAAAGCTTTCTGATGTCCGGCGCCAGCCAGAAGCGGGAATTCGACCCCGTGTCCCAGGCTGGCCAACCGCTGCGCTCCCTCCTGGCTGCCGCCACCGGCAGCACGGAAACCATCGCCAGCTATCTCAACAAGCGGCTGGTGGAAATCGGCTGCAAATATGTGCAGGCCATTCCCGGCGACTATATCGCCCCCTGGGTGGAGACCCTCGATGACCCCGGCATCAATGAGGGTCTGGTGCGGGTGCACCCGAACAACGAAATGCTCGCCACCTATGCCGCCGATGGCTATGGCCGCGCACTGAGCGGACAGACGGTGGGCTGTGTGGCCTTCACCTACGGCGTGGGCTCGCTGAACGCCGTGCAGGCCATGGCCGGTGCCTATGTCGAGAACGTGCCGCTGGTAATGATCAACGGCACCCCGTCCCAGGCCCAGTTCAATTCGCAGCGCGACCAGGGGGTGCTGTGGCATCACATGTTCGATGGTGCGCACACCGATCTGCGCGTCCTGCGGGAAGTGACGGCCATGGCGGTGAGCCTCGACAACCCGGCCACGGCGCCCGATCTGATCGATGCCGCGCTCACCACCTGCATTACCGAAAGTCGTCCGGTCTATATCGAGATGGCGGTGGGGCTCCAGGCCTATCCCTGCGTGGCCGTGGACGGCCGCCCGCCGTTGCGTCCCTCGCCGCTGCCGCAAAACGCCGTCTCGCTGCTCAGTGCGGTGAACATGGTGCTGGCCTCGCTCCAGAATGCGAAGAAGCTGGTGGTGATCGGCGGCGTGGAAATCGCGCGCGGCGGGCTGCAGGCGCAGTTTGTCGAGCTGCTGAAAGCCCTGAAAGCCCCCTATCTGTCGGACCTGCTGGGCAAGAGCATCCTCAGCGAATACCGTGAAGACGTGCAGTTCTCGGGCGTCTACAACGGCCGCAACTCACAGCAGAACGTGCAGGACCTGGTGCGCTCGGCGGACATGATTTTCATGCTTGGCGTGCGCGAGACCGACTTCAACTTCTCGGGGGTGGCCTCGGCCGATTACAGTCCCAATTCGGCGGCCGGTCTGCCGCTGCCGCTGATTGGCCAGATCGAGGCCCGTCTGGGCGCCGTGATGATCAACAGTTTCGCCAGCCCGGAGACCGAAGGCGAGCTCTACTGGGGCGATATCCAGCTCGGCCCGTTCATGGAGGCACTGACGGCGGCGGTAAAGGGGCTGCAGCCGGATGGCCAGCTCAATGGCGTGGCCACCTTCCCCCGCCTGCAGGGCAGCCCGTGGGAGATTCCCGCCCCCAATACCTATCCGGCCGGTGACCAGATTACCTGGGACAGCTTCAAGTCCCTGCTTCACCACCAGTTCCTGACGGCGCTGCCGGAAGACCAGGCGCCCATTCTGCTGGCCGATACCGGGCTGACTTTCTATTCGCTGAACAACGTGAAAGTTCCGGAGAGCGGCTATATCGCCCAGCTCGCCTGGGGGGCCATCGGCTATGCGCCGGGGGCCGTGAGCGGCGTCAAGCTGGCGCTGGAGACCAGGGGCATCAAGCGCCGGGTGATTGCCGTGTGCGGTGACGGGGCATTTGCCGAAAGCGCCAACGCCCTCGGCCAGCTGGCCGAGCTGGGGCAGGATTGCGTGGTGTTCGTGATGGCCAACGGGGTGTTCGCCATCGAGCAGTTCCTGGTCAATGTTCAGGCCTACGCCACCCCGCCCACGGTGAAGTTCGTCGACCTTGCCCAGGTGCAGCAAACCTCGCTGTGGGACTGGCCGAGCCTGGCCAGGGGGTTTGGCGGCGTGGGTTACGAAGTGGTGAGCAACCAGCAGCTTCAGGACGTACTGGCCACGCTGCGCACCAGCACGCCGCCGCCGGCGCTGCCGCACGGACCGTGCACCGGCGGTACTCCGGGCGATGGGTGTCCGCAATTCGAGCACGGCGGGGCCAGGCCGCCATCCCCCTCCACCTTCACGCTGGTGGCGGTCCGCAATGTGGGCCGTGACCTGCCTTCCAACACGCGCTGGAAGCTGAAGTAGCAATCCTGCCGCCGGGCCATCTCCGCATTTCTCCGTGGCCTGGCAGTTTCTTTTGCGTGCTCCAAGCAACAGGACGACTTTCCGATGACTGAAAATAGCGTGAAATACACCGTCAGCCTGAACCCCGGCCGGCACGAGATGGCAGTGGAGCTCTCCCTGAGCGGGCCGTGCGCCCGGGGCGATATCCCGCTCAATATCCCCACCTGGGTGCCCGGCGATTACAGCTTTGACACCTACGCCCGCGATCTCTTCGACCTGCGTGCCGTCAATCCGCAAACCGGCGCGGCCCTTGCCGTCGAACGCAATGGCTGGCAGGGCTTCGTGGTGCGGGGCGCCGGCGGCGCCGCCACCATCACTTACACGGCCAGCGCCTATTGCACTGATTTTGGCGAGCCCTGCGGCATCCTCGACGACGAGTACGCCATCCTGCTGGGCACCCGCTATCTGTTCACCCCCCTGCATTCGGGGCCTTGCCAGGTCCGCTATCTGCTGCCGGATGGCTGGACCCGCATCCACCATCCGTCCGGGGCCAGGGCGCTGGCGGACAACACCTGGGAATATCCCGACTACGAAATCCTGCTCGATACCCCGGTCGCCCTCGGCAAGTTCGACCTGATCGAGAAGACGGTGCACGGCACACCCATCTACAGCCTGTTTGTCGATCGCGGCATCGGTTTTCCGCAGAAGGCGGAAGCCTTCGCCAGCCAGCTGGCCGAGGTGGCCCGGCAGTGTTTCGCCATTTTCGGCTCTTTCCCCTTCAGCGATTACACCTTCATCATGAGCCTCAACCCCGACGCGGAATGGGGGCTGGAGCATCTGACCAGTACCATGTGCGGACTGGGACCCAGTGTCTTCATTCTGCCGGACCAGACGGCGCATGGCGTGCGGGTCTGCGCCCACGAGATGTTCCATGCCTGGAACGTGCGCCGCCTGCGTCCCGCGCCGCTCAAGGATCTGCAGCACCAGCTTTCCTGCGGCTGCTTCACCGAGGGGCTGTGGGTGGCCGAGGGCTTTACCCGCTATTACGAGTATCTGCTCAGCACCCGCGCCGGCGCCTATACGCCCGGACAGTTCTTCAGCGCCGTGATGGGCTATTACAACCATCTCACCGTGCAGCCGGCCTATCAGCGGGTCAGCGGGGTGGATTCCTCGCTGGCCACCTATCTGAACCACAGCAAGTATGCGGGTCGGGTCAACAATTCCATTGATTACTACGATAAGGGCATGCTGATTGCCTTCGAGGCCGATGTCGCGCTGCGCCTGCGGGCCGGCAGCTCCCTCGACGAGGCGTTTTCCGCCTTCTATCGGGAGTATGTCGACGGTGGCCCCGGCTATCCGGGCTACACCACCGGGGACGTGATTGCCTTCTTCGAGAGCCGGTTGCCCGGTCTGGGGGCGCAGATGGAGGCGGGGGCGGCCCACCCGGGCGGGCTTGCGGTGCCGCGTTTCCTGGAAAATCTGGGCTTCAGGCTGGAGGCCACGCCCGGCAACTATCTGGGGCTGGTGTTCCTCAATGACCTCGGGCCCACAATCTACAACGTGGCCGATACCAGCCCGGCCGGGCAGAGCGGCATTGCCGCCGGCGATGAAATCACTGCCATTGACGGCTATGCCTTCAGCGGCGACGCCCTGAAATGGGTGGCGGCGCAAACCGCGCCGGTGACGCTGACCGTGCGGCGCGGGCATCGCCTGCTGTCCTTTACCCTTGCCCCGGTCCCGCTGGAGCCCGTCCTGTTTACCTCGATGCGCTGGCAGGGCAGTGCCGGGCAGGCTGCACAGATCGCCAGCTGGCTGGGGCAGGCGTTCGACCCCGGTCAGGGCGAGCTGTTCAGCTTCGACTTCTACGAAAACTTCCACGGCATCGAAACCATGATCTGAGTCCGGGCGCCGGGTTCGTCCCGGCGTGCTCCGGCCTCACCAGGGAGGCACCATGACTGTACAGACAGACTTCATCAAATTCAGCGTTTGCGATCTTCTGAAAAAGGGCATCGGCTCGTCCAGCTCCCATACCCTGGCGCCCTGGCGCTCCGCCATGGCCTGTTACGACGCCCTGGCAACGGGCGGCTGGCTGGCGGATCTGGAGGCGGTTTCCGTCACCCTTTACGGCTCGCTGGCCTTTGTCGGGCGCGGGCACTACACCACCATCGCCATTCCGCTCGGGCTGCTGGGCAAGGACGTGATGACCTTCGACGTCAGCTCCCAGCTGAAGGCGACGCTGGGCATTCCCTCCATCACCGATATCGCCCAGCTCTCCAGCCTTGCCTATCCGGGCGGCCCGACCGTGGCCTATCAGCTGATCTTCGATACCCGGGAAGACACGGACAAGGAAAAGATGGTCTTCCGCTTTACCTACCGGGATGGCGCGCCGGCGAGCGGCCGGCCCGATGAACTGACCTACTATTCCTACGGCGGCGGCTCTTATGGCACCGCCCCGGTGATGCAGCCGCTCTATCAGGCACTGACCAGCCTGCCGGTGGAATACGTTGATGCCGCCACCCTGGTGGCCGCCGCGCCCGGCGACCTGTGCGAAGCCATCATGCAGAACGAGGAGGCCTTCGCCCAATACCGCAAGGCGCATCCCGACCCGGCCCAGCCCGGCCTGCCGACCGACCGGGCCGGCGTGGTTGCCTATCTGCAGGATATTGGTCTGCAGATGGGCACGCTGATCTACGATGGCGTTACCTACGCCGACGACGATGACTGCTACAAGGTGATGTTCGCCACCCCGCGGGCGAAGACGCTCTACCGGAATCTCATTGGCGATCGGGCCGATACCAGTACGCAGGAAGCTTTTTTCCGCAGCCTGCGCCGGCTGTCCAGGGATTTCAGCTTCGAGCAGCAGCTCGATCTGGTGAGCCTGTTCGCACTGGCGGTGTCCGAGCAGAACGGGGCACTCAAGCACGTGGTGACGGCCCCCACCAACGGCTCCTGTGGCACGGTGCCCGCCGTTCTCTACCATTACATCGTCACCCAGGCGGACGAGGACGAGATCGACTGGCTGTTCGGCCGGACTCCGGGCACGGCACTGAACGGCATCCTGCGTTTCCTCATTATCGCCAGTACCGTGGGCGGCATCGTCAAGAGCAATGCCAATATCTCGGGCGGGGTGGGCGGCTGTCAGGCCGAAGTGGGAACGTCGGGCGCCATGGCTGCCGGTGGCCTCGCCCATCTGCTGGGCGGGAACAACAACATCATCACCTTCAATGCGGCCGAGGCTTCGCTCGAGGACCAGCTGGGGTCGACCTGTGACCCCGTGGGCGGGCTGGTGGAACTGCCGTGCATCGATCGCAACCTGAGTGCGGCCATCGTCGCCGTGACCGTGGCCCAGGCAATGGCGAAGCTGGGAACGGCCTTCGTGTCCGACATTCCCTTCGACAAGGCGGTGACGGCCATGCAGCAGATCTCGGAGAACATGAACGACCAGTACAAGGAAACCTCGACCGGCGGCCTTGCCCTGGTGATGCAGGACGAGGTCAAGGCCAGGCGCCCCGATCTGTTCCCGCCGACCCGGGAACTGTGCACGGCCCGTTCGCACATGCGGATCTCCCTGTCCCGTACCACCTGCTGAGGGGATTGCCCATGTCCTTGACACACAACCTGTCCCTGCGCCACCTGACCGATGCGGAAGAGCGCGTTGCGCACTACCGCAGCGTTGCCGCCCCCGATGCGGTAAACCTGTCGACTGCCGAGAATGTCCTGCTGTTCGATTTCTACCAGGCGCATCTCTTTGACGCAGCCAGACCCTTTACCGCGGGAGATCTGCGCTATCCGCCAAAGTTCTATGGCAGCGATGCCTTTCGCTCCAGCTGGGCCGGTTTTCTCAACCAGGCCTGGGGCCATGGCGATCTGCTGACTGCCCAGGACGTGTTTGCGGTGGGGGGCACTTCGGCGGCGCTGGAATGCCTGGCCTTCATTCTGGGCACGCCGGGCGATGTCGCCATTTCGCCCGCACCGCTCTGGTACGGCTTTCCCTGGAGTTTTGCCCAGCGGCCGCGCGTCAGCTTCGTGCCATTCGATCTGCTGGAGAAGGGCATCGACAAGTTCGAGCTCACGCTGGAGGACGTGAAGCGGGCCTGTCTCTCGGTGCAGCCGCAGCCGAAGTTCCTGGTGCTGACCAACCCCAGAAACCCGCTGGGTGGCAACTATTCCCCGGAAACGCTGAACGCCATCTACAAGTGGGTCCTGGAAGAAACCCGGATGCACATCATCTCCGACGAGATTTACTTTTTCTCGCAGGTGGGAGGCGGCGAACCTTTCGTGCCGGCCTTTGCCCTCGACGCCGTGCGCGAGGCCGGCGAGGACGGGCGGGAGCGGGTGCACGCCGTCTGGGGGCTGGCCAAGGATTTCGGCATGTCGGGCTTCAAGGTGGGCTTCGTGATCTCGCGCAATCAGAAGGTGCATGCCCTGATGTCGGGCGATGCCTCCTTGCGCACCATGGCCTGGTTCACTCCTTTCGATTCGCTCAAATACCGCACCCTGGCCCCGCTGTTCCTCGACGGGGACGGTCTGCCCGATCCCGCGCTGGCGCAGCAAGCCATGCAGCTCTACGCCGGACCGGAAGCCTCGTCGCTGCTCAGGACCCAGTATGCCGCCACCCGCGAGGCCCTGGCTTCGGCACGGCTGAAATTCCTTGACCACAACAGCAGTGCCATCTTCTTCTGGCTCGATCTGCGGGAATTTCTCGACCGTGTACCGCCACCCGACGGCAGCGAGCACCAGGCGCTGCACAAAGCGCTGCACCCCGACATCGACCCGCGAGAGGAACGCCTGTCGGAATACATTACGGCCAGTTCCGGTGTCTCCCTGATCCCCGGGCAGGAATGCTTCAGCCGCGAGCCCGGCTTCTTCCGCATGTGCTACACCGCGGAACCGAAGGACCGGGTGGTGAAAGGAATCGAGCGCATGGGTCGCTCGCTGCATGCCCTGCTCACGCCGCAACGGGTGAGTGCCTGAGCGGAAGCTTCATTCAGCCACGCTTTGTACCAGGCTTGATCTGTCGGCCTGACCGCCGCGCGAGACCTCTCGCGGCGGTTTTTTTGCATCTGGAAATGCCTTCTGCATCTGGTTTGGCTTGATTTATGGCAATGGGCAGTGCCATTCTTTTTCTGTTCAACCCCTCTTCGCGAGACTGCCCATGGCACAGGAAATCCGGATCGATACACCGCAAGGTCGCTTGTTTGTCCGCC
The DNA here is from genome assembly GCF_000620105.1 of Microvirgula aerodenitrificans DSM 15089. Lineage (NCBI taxonomy): Bacteria > Pseudomonadati > Pseudomonadota > Betaproteobacteria > Neisseriales > Aquaspirillaceae > Microvirgula > Microvirgula aerodenitrificans. The sequence continues at coordinate 45,718 of NZ_JHVK01000021.1, forward strand.
GTTGGGGGGAGCGCGGCGCGAAGGCGCCGATTGTGCTGTTTCACGACTCGCTGGGCTGCGTGGCACTGTGGCGGGACTTTCCGGACCGGCTGTCGCAGGCGAGCGGGCGTCAGGTGATTGCCTATGACCGGCTGGGATTCGGCTGCTCCGATCCGCATCCGGGCCTGCTGGACCGTCATTTCGTGCGGGAGGAGGCCGGCCAGGTGTTTCCGGCCCTGTGCGGGCAGCTGGGCATTGAGCACTTCATCGCATTCGGCCACAGCGTCGGCGGTGCGATGGCGGTCAGCTGTGCGGCGCGCTTTCCGGCACAGTGTCAGGGCGTGGTGACTGAATCGGCCCAGGCTTTTGTCGAAGAACGGACGCTGGCCGGCATCCGCCATGCCCGGCAGACTTTCGCGGACGAGGCGCAGTTTGACCGGCTCCGGAAATACCACGGCGACAAGGCGCAGTGGGTGCTCGACGCCTGGGTCGACACCTGGCTGGCTCCGGATTTTCTGCACTGGAATCTGGATGAGGAACTGCCGCGGGTGCATTGTCCGCTGCTGGCGATTCATGGCGAGCACGATGAATACGGCTCGCTGCGACATCCCGAGCGCATCCGCACGCTGAGCAGCGGCCCTGCCGTGGCCGAAATCGTGCCGGCCTGCGGTCATGTGCCGCATCGCCAGCAGGAAAACGTCGTGATTGATGCAGTCGGGCGCTTCCTCGGTCCGCTGGCCGGTCAGGATGGTAAAGTGGCAGCTATCTGAGCAGGAAGAGCGAAGCGGCAATGGTACGACAGCGCATGAACGGGATCGCCGATGGGGCGGAGTGCCGCCATGGATAGGCTGGTGACGTATGTTGGCGTGATCCACGGCCTGCCGGGCCCGGTCTCGATCGTGGAACAGTCCGTCGCGCGGGAGCGCTGGCTGGATCAGGGCTTCGAGGTGCAGCGGGAGTGCACCGACTACCGTTTCGACAACGGTGTGCACCTCCGCCGCGTGGTGGAACAGGACCAGTTCCCGAGCGAACTGGCCTGTGCCGAATGCTGGATCAGTTACGAAGTGATCGGGCACGCGCCGTGCAGCCAGGTGAGCCCGGCCGGCAAAAGCTTCGACAATGCCTGCCGGGAAGCGTTCTGGCTCAAGTATCACCTGGCCTGAGCCGGCGCCGGTCCGTCTAGTCCACTTTTATGCTGACCGCTCTGGGTTTGGCCTGTTCGGACTTGGGCAGCGTGATGTTCAGCATGCCGTCCTTGAATTCGGCCTTTGCCGCCGTGTCGTCGACACCCTGCGGCAGGCGGAAGCTGCGCACGAAGCTGCCGTAGGACCGCTCGATGCGGTGGAACTTCTTGCCGGTTTCTTCCTTTTCCGCCTTGCGCTCGCCCTGGATGGTCAGCACCCCGTCCTCGACCGTGACGCTGACATCTTCCCTGTTCACGCCGGGGATTTCTGCCTTGATCAGATAGGCCGTTTCCGTTTCGCTGATATCGGCGGACGGCGTCCAGTCGACGATCTTCAGCATCTCGCTGCCGGTGGACGCCGGCAGACCGGGGCGCCCGATCAGGCGATTCAGGCGATGCGACATTTCCTCAAGTTCGGTGAATGGATCCCATTTGATCAAACTCATGGTGACGCTCCTTTGGGTACGGTTTGAAAACATGCTGCATGAAAAAAACCATTGGGCCGGTATTTGTCATTGCCAGTGTTCCTGACCCGGGTTGGCGAGAATCCGGAAAGCACGCCCCGTCCTGATTCCCTTGCTGCGCCTGGGCCGGAACGGGTCGGCCATGCATCCGGCCGGCCCCGGACCGGGCAATCCCGATACCGTCTTCAGCATAGCTTCTATAGTGACGGAATGAAGTCGGGGAAGGTATCCGGAACTCGCGCAATTTCAAATATGGGGCAGGGGCATGCAATTCAAGGATTACTACCAGATATTGGGTGTAGATCGCACCGCGACGGCGGATGAGATCAAGAAAGCCTTCCGGCGCATGGCGCGCAAATACCATCCTGACCTGTCCCGGGAGCCGGAAGCCGAAGAGCGGATGAAGGAAGTCAACGAGGCCTATGCGGTGCTGGCGGATGCCGAAAAACGCGTCGCCTACGACCAGTTGGGCCAGGGCTATCAGCCGGGTCAGGATTTCCGTCCCCCGCCGGACTGGGACAGCGGTTTCGAGTTCTCCACGCATGGTTTTTCACCGGGAGAAGCGGCGGAATTTTCTGACTTCTTTGCCGACCTGTTCGGTCGGATGGGTGACCGCCATCACGGGGGGCATGGCCGTGGTGCAGCCGGCCCCGTGCATGGCGACGACCACCGGGCCAAGGTGCTGCTGGATCTGGAGGATGCCTTTACCTGCCCGACGCGGCAGATTTCACTGCGCATTCCGCAACTCGACAGCCAGGGACATGTCGGGGTGGGAACGCGCACGCTGAGCGTGAAAATCCCGAAAGGGGTGTGCGAGGGGCAGATGATCCGGCTGGCCGGCCAGGGGGCCCCGGGGTCGGGCGGGGCGCCGGCTGGCGACCTGCTGCTGGAAGTCCACTTCAAGCCGCACCCGCGTTTTCGTACCGACGGCCGCAACCTGCATCTGGATTTGCCGGTCACGCCGTGGGAAGCGGCGCTGGGTGCCGTCGTGACCGTGGACCTGCCGCCGGGCAGCCTTCGGGTCCGCGTGCCGGAGGGCGCGCAGGGAGGGCGCCGGTTGCGGGTACGCGGACGCGGCATTCCCGGCGAGCCGCCGGGCGATCTGCTGCTGGATATCCGGATAGTGGTGCCGCCTGCCGATACGCCGCGGGCAAGGGAACTGTACGAGACCATGGCGCGGGATCTGGCTTTCGATCCGCGGCAGCAGGGGAGGGAGTGAGCGATGCACGATGAAGACATCCTGATAGGCAGTCTGGTGGAAGACACCTGGCTTACGCTGGAGCAGGTCGCCGGTGCCTGCGCAGTGGAGCCGCAATGGCTGCTGCGCCATATCGAGGAAGGCCTGTTTCCACATGCCGAAAGCGTGGCCGGCGTATGGCGTTTCTCGACCGTTTCCATCCTGCGTGCCCGCCGCATGCGGCAACTGGAACGCGATTTCGACGCGGTGCCGGAGCTGGCGGCGCTGATGGCCGACCTGCTGGAAGAAATGGATGCGCTGCGCATCCGGGCACGGGCCGCCGGGCTGTGCTGAAATCCGGGCCGGTCGGGACTCACCACGGGGTCCGGACCCGCACCGGCTCGCCAGAGTGGAGGTTCCTGAGCGGCTGGCCGCCGGCGACCTGTTCAAGCACCACGCCGATGCGCATGGCCGGAAAAGCCTGCCCGGTCGCCTGTGCCCTGGCAATGCTTTTCACCAGAAAGCAGGCGTCCCTGGGAAACAGCACCACGGACGGGTTTCCCGGTCGGGCATCAACGCCGGGCCATAACGGGACGCCGCTGGTTGCCGACCCGATCCTGCAAAAGACGAGGGCATAGGGCTGCGCCGAGCACGCGTATTCGCCAACGGCCCATTTTGCATAACTGTCATCGGGGGTGGTGCTCATGAAGCACGGGTGGTTCGTTACCAGATCACCGACCTGAATGGCCGTACCCCATGGAATGGCGGCCAGGTCCCGGTACTCGACGACCCGCAGGTACTCGCCGGGTACCGGCGGCAGCCTGCCCAGCGCGGATGACAGGTCCCGCATCATGGACCATTCGCCCGGATCGAGCCGGATACCGTCGGCGAGATGGCTGTTGAGCGTCGCATACAGGCCCGCCTCCACCTGCATGCCCTTGTGGACAGGCTGGAGAACATCAGCGGGCTGTCCGACCATTGCCCACTGTATGGCCTGGCGTTCTTCCTGCCGCAGGCCCTGGAGCCGCTGCCGGAAATGGGCGGGATCGGAGGCGGCCTGGTCCAGGGGGATGCCGCTCTCCGGAAACAGCAGGCCGTGGCTCTGTGGCGTGCCGTCGGTACTGACACTGAAGGTCACTCCGTGATGTGTTGCCTGGAAAGACAGGCCCGATGCCAGGCCCTGCCGGGAGGAGGGAGCTGGCTGGGGGGAAGGAGCGACAAACATGGAGGGCGATTCCGGAAATCTGACCGGAACACGGTAGTCCGTCCCGGCGGGACGGACCATCAGGCCGATACCTGACCCGCGGCGTCAGCGCCGCAGCGCGGCCGATTCGCTGTCGAGTGCGTCCAGATAGCGGTCAAGCATGGCTGGCCCGATATCGCCCATGTGCGGAATGCGGATCAGCAGCCGGCGCGACTGCGCTCCGAGGATGTCGTTCAGCTTCTTGTGGCCGGTGTCGATCAGGTAGCCGCGCTCGCGCATGGTGGCTTTCAGGGCGGCCGGGTCCAGCGCCGGGTCGATGCTGACCGTGGTCAGACTGGGCGAGGCGTCGGCGTCGGCAACGAACAGCTCGAACCGGTCGGGGCGGGCGGTGGCCCAGGCGCGCACGGTGGCCCGCATCGCCCGGTGGCGGGCAAAGCGCTGCAGTACGCCTTCCGCATGGACGATGGTGTCGAGCTGGACCTGCATCTGGTTCAGCAGCGTGGTATCCGGCGTGGTCATGATCTGCCGGTCGCGGCCGAATTCGACGTGCTTCAGCAGGTCGCTGGTATAGCCGCGGTTGCTGACCTGTGCCGCCTTGTCCAGGGCGTCGCAGTGGACGAACAGGATGGCCTGGCCGGCCGGCAGCGCCAGACACTTCTGGGTGGTGGTCGCATAGACCGCCGGCAGGGCGTCGGCGATGCGGCTGTGGTCGCCTCCGAACAGGCTGACGCCGTCGACGATCGGCAGCGCACCATGGGCGCGGATCAGCCGGCAGGCGCCGACGATATCGGACACCACGCCGGTCGAGCTCTCGTTGTGGGTCAGCGTGACCACATTGAAGCGACCGTTGCGCAGTGTGTGTTCAAGGACGTCCAGATCGATGCTGCAGCCGGGCTCGAAATCGAGCCGTTCGACCTGCTTGCCGTTGCCGATCGCCATCGAATGGAACAGTGCGCCGAAAACGCCGACGGTGACGCACAGCAGGCGGTCGTCGTCGGCGACCAGCGAGCGCAGCGCGCACTCCATGCCGGTGCTGCCACTGCCGTTGACCAGCGCGATATCGTAGTCGTCAGGCAATTCGGCGATGGCGCGCAGATTGTCGAAAATGGAGGACACCACCTCCCGTGCCTGGCTGTCGCGATGGCCGAATTCCGGCAGCAGGGCAGCCTGCCGGGTTTCGGGACGCAGCCAGGTCGGGCCGGGGATGAAAAGTTCGAGTGCTTGTCGGGGCATGATGGACAACCGGGGGCGGGTAGGCAGGAAGCCGACGACGATACACCCGGGCAAAATCGCGCGGCAAGCGCGCGGCGGGAACGGGGACCGTTCCCGCCCCTTTCAGATCCTGAACTTCTCGATGGTGCCGTGCATTTCCTGGGCGACCTGTTTCAGTTCCTCGGCCGAGGCCGTGGTATTGGTCGCGCTGGCGTGGTTCTCTTCCATCATCTGCGCGATGCGTTCGACCTGCTGCGAGATATTGGTGCTGGCCAGCGACTGTTCGCGCATCGAGCCGGAGATCTCCGACACCTGCGAGACCGCGCTGCCGGTGCCGTCGATGATGCGCTGGATCGCCTCGGTGGCCTGCGAGGCCTGCTCCATTCCGTGTTCGACCCGGTTCACGACCTGACGCATGGCCTCGACGGTCTGGCTCGCCTCTTCCTGAATGCTGTGCACGGTGCCGGTGATTTCCTGGGTCGACTGCGCGGTGCGTTCGGCCAGCAGGCGCACTTCATCGGCAACCACGGCAAAGCCGCGGCCGAGCTCGCCGGCGCGCGCGGCTTCGATCGCGGCGTTCAGCGCCAGCAGATTGGTCTGGTCGGCGATATCCTTGATCACGTTGACCACGGTGCCGATATTGGTGGTGTGGGTCTTGAGCCGGGTGATCTGCTCCGCCGTCGCCTGTACGGCGACCATGGTCTGCTGGAAGGTGCCGATGGTGTCGTGGATGACTTCGCCGCCGGTATTCGCTTCGGTGCCGGATTCGCGACAGCGCTGATCGGCTTCCTGGGCACGGTCGGCGACATGGGTGATGCTGACCGTCATCTGCTCGACCGCGGCCGACATGCTGGACGACGATTCGCTGACATGCTGCGACGCCGAAGTCATCTGCGTCGAGGCCGATGCCACGGCATGCGCCGTCTGGTTGACGTTCTGGCTCAGCGAGCGCAACTGGGTGAAGCTGGCCTGCAGCACGCCAAGCAGGGCGTTCAGTGCCTGGAATGCCTCGTTGATTTCGTCCTTTTCCTTGCGCTCGAAACGGCGGGTAAAGTCGTAATCGCCGGACAGCTGGATCAGCCCGTCGCGCAGGCCGGTCAGCGGCAGCAGGATCTTCTTCAGCGTCCACAGGCTGGCGGCAAGCAGAATCAGCCCGACGATGGCAAACGTGCTGATCAGCATGGTGTTGCCATGGGCAATGGCGTCGCCCAGGGCCTGATTGGCTTCAGCAAGCAGTTCCCGGTTGTGTTCCACCGCCTGTTCGAGGATGACTCCGGTCTTCTCGGAGACCGGCGTGACTTTCTGCGCCGACATGGCGCGCGCCTCTTCCTGGCGACCCTGATCGGACAGGGCGAAGACGGCCGGCACTTCCGCATAATAGGTATCGAACTCGCGCTGGACCGCCGTCATGTTCTGGCGGTCCTTGTCATCGGCCACCAGATGGGTATTGTAGTATTCGATGTGTTCGAGGATGTTTTTTCGCGCCTGCTGGAACAGCGCCAGGTATTTGGCCTTGCCTTCCGGTCCCGCCAGTATGTGCTGCAGCACGGCACGCCGGCTGGCGGCGAATTCCGCCTCGATCTGATTGATGCGCTGGACCGAGGGCAGAATCTGAGTCTGCATAATGGCGTTTTCATCGCGGATCGAGGAAAAATCCCGATAAGCAGTGAGGGTCATGATCAGCAGCCCCAGAATGCCAAAGGCGGCAAGACTGTAAAGACGAGTGGAGATTCTCATGGGAAAGGTACTTTCAAGGATGCGAATTCCGGTTATGAAAAGTATTGTTAAATACTAATGTTCAAGGCAAAAAAATTCAGGCAAGACCCAGCCCGTTCTGCAGTTGCGGCAGGGGAATGGGACGACCAATGCAATACCCTTGCGCATAATCGAATCCCAGCTCGGTAATGCAATCAAGAATGGCTTCGTTTTCAACGAACTCAGCGAGGACTTCGCGGCCGAGTGCCCGGCTGATTTCGCAGATATGCTGGACCAGATAACGGCTGACAGGGTCGTTGGCGATATTCTTGATGAAGCTGCCGTCAACCTTGATCAGATCGACCGGCAGGTCGCGCATGCGCGACAGAGTGGCCATGCCACTGCCATAATCGTCGAGTGCAAAGCGATAGCCATGCTGACGCAGGGCCAGAATGGTTTCAATCGCCTGCGGCAGGTCGGTAATCGCGGAGGTCTCGGTAATTTCAAAGAAAATTTCCCGGCTGTCTATCCCGTACAAGCGTTGCTGTTCAAGGACGTAATCCGCCAGGGCAGGCCGGGACAGAATATGGCCGGACAGATTGATCGAGGTCGACAGGCGGCTGACTCCCAGATGCTGCCGATGCCGGCTCAGCCATTCATAGGTGCTCCTGATAACCCAGCGATCGATATCCGGCGTCAGTGACAGTCGCTCCGCCGTTGGCAGAAAATAGCCGGGCGACCAGATCTGGCCCTGGGCATCCATCATCCGCAACAGGATTTCATGCCGGTATTCATCCTGGCGGCGCGGATGCAGGGGCAGGATGCGCTGCGAGAACAGCACGAAGCGGTCGTCGGCGACCGACTGGTGGATGCGCGCAATCCAGTGATGCGGCGAGATGCGCTGGTCATGTTCGTGTGCGCTGACCGCCCGGGCAAAGTGGATGCCGTCAGTGGGCCTGGCCAGCAGGCCATAGGCCAGTGCCTGGTCGATCAGCCGGTCGGCGCAGGCTTCCCGCTCATCGACCGACAAGAGCCCCATCCGGGTCGGGATCGGGAATTCCTCACCATTGAGCGCATAACGCAAACCGGCAATTTGCTCCCGCAGGCATTCGCATGCGCCCTGAAAGGCCGTGCGATCCGGCCCCTGTACCAGGAAGACGAAAATATCGTCAGCAATGCGAAAAAACGGCCACGTTGCTTCAACCTGCTGTTGCAGGGTTTCCGTGATCTGGGCAATCTGCTTTTCTGCTGTTTTGCGGCCGCAACTGGTCAGGGCGGAGCGATAACTTTCCAGCATCAATATGCCAAGACCGAAGGGTTTCCATTCCGGGTCTTTTAATAGCGTTGAAACCGCCACCTCGAGTGTGGCACCGTCAAAAATGCCCGCCAGCGCGCGCCCTTCCGTTCGGTATAAAGGTTCCATATTGGCTATCGCATATCTGGAAGGTTGAGGAAATTCAGGTTGCACCATTATGCATGATGCTCCCGGGATGACACTGAACTCATATGTCTGCCAGTCAGAACAATGGCGTTCATTCTTTTGTGTCGGGACGCGGTAATCTAACAGCCTTTTTTGTGTGGGCTGGCCTGGTGCCCACCAGGAAGGCCAGTGTGATGCACCGTTGGGTAAATGACCGGCCACACTGAATTATTGAAGTTTCCTGCTGCTTATTATAGATGCCGGATGTAACGAATTGCTGTGATGTTTCTCTCGGTCAGCGTTTCTGTCCTTTGTTCATATGCAAATTCCACGCGAATAATTCAATTTGCCTTACTGGGGATGGTATATAGATAGCCCGTTTTTTACTGGTGCCAGGATGGAAAACTATAAAATAGCGCACCCTGAGTGCGTGCTGACATTTGTCGCGCTGGGGGAGAAAGGCTCATTCATCGGCGCGGCCGCTGCCCTGCGCGTGAGCCGTTCGGTTGTCAGTGACCGGATCAAGCGGCTGGAGGCCTATGTCGGTACGCAACTGGTGGTCAGGACAACGCGGCGCATGGTGCTGACACCCGCCGGTGATCAATACTTTCATGAATGCAAAAGGTTGTTTCTCAACTACCGGCAAGTGCTGGAACAGGTCCGGAACGACTACGACACCCCCAGGGGATTGCTGCGCATCTCGGCGCCGGATTATCTGGTATCCAATTTCCTGATCGAGAATGTGGTCAGTTTCACCGACCGCTATCCGGAAGTCTCGATTAACCTGGTCACCACCGATGGCCCGCTGGATCTGGTCACCGAGCGTGTCGATATCGACCTTCGTGTCGGCCAGCCGAAGGATTCCAGCCTGCATGCGATCAAGCTGACCGATTTCAAGCCGTACCTGGTGGCGTCGACGGCCTATCTGGCGCGTGCCGGGCTGCCGAAATCGCCGCAGGACCTGGCCATGCACCGGCTGATTGTCCACGATGACAACCAGGCGACACGCTTCTGGGAGCTGAGCACGGCAGAGCAGCAGACCGAACGGGTCCCGGTGCATGGACAGATCCAGGTCAACTCGCTGCGCATCGTGCGCAAGCTGGTGCTGGCCCATGGCGGCATTGCCATCCTGCCAAGCTTTCTGGTCAATACCGATCTGCGCGCCGGGCGATTGCAGCAGGTATTGACCGGATGGGCCCCGCCGGTCAGCGGCATCTATGCCATTTATCTCAGTCGAAAATATCTTCCGGCGCGGGTGCGATTCTTTATCGACATGCTGCGCAAACAGTTCGCATGACCTTTCCCATGACGATGTTCTTGCCGTGCAATGACCGCGGCGGCCATAACACTCCTGTCGCCCCCGACCGTCGGCAAAGCGACTACGGCATCCCGCGAATCGTGCCAGAATAGTCCGGTCTCTTTACCTATATCGGGCCGCCGACACCGCGGCCCCGCCATCGTGTCCCGTACTGTCATCATTCCTCTGATCGTGGCCTGCGCGCTGTTCATGGAGAACATCGACGCCACGGTCATCGCGACCTCGCTGCCGGCGCTGGCACGCGATCTGGGGCAGGACCCGATCACCCTCAAGCTGGCACTGACTGCCTACGTGGTCGGACTCGGCGTGTTCATCCCGGTCTGCGGCTGGGTGGCCGACCGCTTCGGCTCGCGCACGGTCTTTCGTTCTGCCATCTGCATCTTCATGCTGGGGTCGATCTGCTGCGCCTTCTCCGACTCGCTGCCGGCCTTCGTTGCCGCCCGCTTTCTGCAGGGCGTCGGCGGGGCGATGATGGTGCCGGTCGGCCGCATCGTCATCTTCCGTTCGGTGCCGCGCACCGAACTGGTCAAGGCCATCGGCTACCTGACCATGCCGGCCCTGCTCGGGCCGGTGATCGGACCGCCGCTCGGTGGTTTCATCACGACCTATTTTCACTGGCGCTGGATCTTCTTCATCAATGTGCCGGTCAGCCTGCTCGGCATCTGGCTGGCCGGGCGCTTTATCGACAACCTGCGCGAGGCTGATCCGGGGCCGCTCGACATCCGCGGCTTTCTGCTGTCTGCCGCCGGCGGGGCCTCACTGATGCTGGGGCTGGCCCTGCTCGACAGCGAGCTGGTGCCGGTCTGGGTGTCGCTGCTGATGTGCGCCACAGGCGGCCTGTTGCTGGCGGGCTACTGGAAGCATGCCGGACGCACCGCTTCGCCATTGCTCGATCTGCGCCTGCTGCGGCTGCCGACCTTCCGCGCCAGCGTGGTCGGCGGATCGCTGTTCCGTATTGGCCTGGGCGCCGTGCCGTTCCTGCTGCCGCTGGCACTGCAGGAGGGGCTGGGCATGACGCCATTCCAGTCCGGCGCCATCACCTGCGCGTCGGCCTTTGGTGCGCTGTTCATGAAGACCATCGCGCCGGCGCTGCTGCAGCGTCACGGCTTTCGCAAGGTGCTGCTGGTCAATGCGGTACTGGCCGGGCTGGCGATTGCGTCATACGGCCTGTTTACCCCATCGATGCCGCATCTGCTGATGCTGGCGCTGGTCGCTTTCGGCGGCTTCTTCCCGTCGCTGCAGTTCACCTGTCTGAATTCGATCGTCTATGCCGAGATTGCCAGCGCCGACGCCGGCCGCGCAACCAGCCTGGCCAGCGTGGTGCAGCAGTTGTCGCTCGGGCTCGGGGTCATCGTTGCCGGCATGACGCTGCAGATCTCGCAGCGGGTGCAGGGCCATGCGCAACTGGGCGCGGCCGATTTCTGGCCGGCCTTCGTGGTGGTCGGTCTGTTCTCGATACTGTCGGTGGTCGAGACGCGGCGGTTGCCACCCGGTGCCGGTGCGGCACTGACGCACAGCGAGGCGCCCCGTTAGACGCGGCTGCATTCTGCAGCGGGTGTCCGGGAGGGCTCTCTGCGCTGGCGGGAAAGGGGCAGGTCAGTCGTGGCCGATCTTGCGGTCGCGGCCGGCAGCAAGCCCGGCGATCAGCGCGCCGAGCACGATCAGCGCCAGCAGCGGACCGGTGGCCTGCCAGCTGCCGCTCCACTCGCGGACCATGCCGATGGTCAGCGGACCCAGCGCCGCCAGCGTGTAGCCGAGCCCCTGGGCCATGCCGGACAGCTGCGCGGCGGTGGTGGCATTGCGGGTGCGCAGTACCAGCAGCGACAGCGCCAGGCTGAAATTGCCGCCCTGACCGAGGCCGAGCACCACGGCCCACAGCGGCAGCTGTGTGGCCGGCGCATACAGGCAGCCGAACAGGCCGGCAGCGGTCAGGGTCAGCATCAGTACGATCGGGCCGCGCTGGTCGCGGGCGCGGCGCGCCAGCCATGGCCCGCCGAGCGAGGTGATCAGCTGCATCATGACCGAGACCGACATCCAGCCCCCGGCTGCCAGCGGCGTCAGTCCGCGTGCCTGCAGAATGGACGGCAGCCAGCCGAAGACGATATAGGCCGTCGATGACTGCAGGCCCATGAACAGCGTGACCTGCCAGGCCAGCGGCTCGCGCCACAGCCGGGCCGGTACCTGTGCCTGGCTGTTCAGCGTATGGGCATGGCGCACCTGCGGCAGCCACAGCAGCGCGGCGAGCACGGCCAGTAGCGCCCAGCTGGCGATGGCCGGCCTCCAGCTGCCGAAATACTGCGCCAGTGGCACGGTAAAGCCTGCTGCCAGTGCCGCGCCGGCGCACAGCGCCATGGTGTAGACCCCGGTCATCAGATCGGCCTGGGCCGGAAAGTTGCGCTTGACGATGCCGGGCAGCAACACCCCGGCGATGCCGATGCCGGCCCCGGCGATCACGGTGCCGGCAAACAGGCCGGGGATGCCGAAGCGGGTGCGCAGCAGCATGCCGCCGGCCAGCACGGCCAGCGCGACCAGGATGCCGCGCTCGGGGCCGATGCGGCGGGCCAGCAGCGGAGCCAGCGGCGCGAACAGGCCGAGGCAGAACACCGGGAGCGTGGTCAGCCAGCCAGCCGTGACGGCAGACAGCCCGAGCGTGAGCCGGATGTCTTCCAGTACCGGCGAGATGCTGGACAGGGCCGGTCGCAGGTTCAGACCGACCAGAATAATGCCGGCAAGCAGCAGGGCGTGGCCGTGACGGGCGGGCAAAATATCGGGAACGGCGGACACGGCGGCGCTCGCAGCAAACGGGGGCTGGCACTATTCCATCCGCACCGGCGGGCGTCAACCTGACTGGCGCAAGGGGCTTGCCGTCGCACACGCATAAGGAAAGCGCCAAACGATACAGCGGCGTGCGGACGATGGCGCTAAGATGCCGCATTCAACATTACCGCCTGTCGCTCCGATGTCCCGTCCCGTTTTCAAAACCCTGGAAGATTTCATCGGCAATACGCCGCTGGTCCGGCTCAAGCGTCTGCCCGGGCAGACGACCAATACCCTGTTGCTGAAGCTGGAAGGCAACAACCCGGCCGGTTCGGTCAAGGACAGGCCGGCGATCAACATGATCCGCGCCGCGCAGGCACGGGGCGACATTCATCCCGGCGATACGCTGATCGAGGCCACCAGCGGCAATACCGGTATCGGACTGGCGATGGCCGCCGCGGTGATGGGCTACCGGATGATCCTGGTCATGCCGGACAGCTCCAGCGCCGAACGCGTGGCGACGATGAAAGCCTATGGTGCCGAGGTGGTGCTGACGCCGTCGGCGCTGTCGATGCCGGGCTCGATCGACGAGGCTAACCGGCTGCGTGATGCCGGCACCGGCATCATCCTCGACCAGTTCGCCAACCCGGACAACCCGGCCGCGCACGTGGCGTCGACCGGCCCGGAAATCTGGCGCGATACCGCCGGTACCGTCACCCACTTCGTGTCCAGCATGGGCACCACCGGCACGGTGATGGGGACCGGGCGCTACCTGAAACAGCAGAACCCGGCCATCCGCATCATTGGCGTACAGCCGGAATCCGGCAGCCAGATTCCCGGCATCCGCAAATGGGAAGACCCGTACGTGCCGGCGATCTGCGATTTCGACCAGCTCGACCAGCTCGAGCACGTCAGTCAGGCCGAAGCCGAGGACACCACCCGCCGGCTGGCGCGCGAGGAGGGGATCTTTGCCGGTCCGTCCGGCGGCGGAGCGCTGGCCGTGGCGCTGCGGCTGTCGGCACAGCTCGACAATGCGGTCATCGTGTCGATCCTGCCGGATCGCGGCGACCGCTACATCTCGACCGGGCTGTTCCCGGCGTAAGGGCCGGGCGGAAACGGCGGGCTGATGCCGGCCGTCCCGCCCCCCGGCATCAGCCCGGGAAGAACAGCAGGTTCGGTCCGGCGCGCTCGAAGCCCTTTTCATCCATGGCCAGATCCAGCGTCAGCGTGGCGATGTCATCGGCCAGCACGTCGCCGTTCTGCGCCTTGCCCGGATCGAGCATCTTCAGATATGCATGGCAATCGCCACACCCTTCCGCCCGCATCGGCGGTTGCTGGCGTTCGGTCGGGCGTCCGTCGTCTTCGGTCTCCAGCGACCAGTAGCCAATGTCATGGGTGCCGCCGCACTGGGTGCAGCTCGACCGCACCTTGTGCCATTCGGTTTCGCACAGACTGCAGTGCAGATAGCGCAGGCCGTCGGCGCCGGGGCGGATGCGGCTGGCGGTCGGCGCGGCGCCACAGGCCGGACAGCCATGGGCATGCACATACGGGTTGCCGACCTGCAGCGGTGACAGCTGTGCGGCCAGACGATTGAAATACACCTGCAGCGCGGCGGCGACAAAGGGCGCCTCGGCGCGGTCGAGCCCGCTCCAGTCGCCGGACAGCAGCTGTGTCGCGCGCCGTTCGAGCCCGTCTGCGTCACTGGCGGCCAGCCGCTCGAGCACGGTCCGGGTTTCGGCCGGCAGCGCCGGATCGGCAGCCAGCGTGGCGAGCAGATGCGCCAGCAGCGTCCGCCAGACCGGATCGCGCGGCCAGCCTTCGGTGCCGAGCGGCGGCAGGTCGTGCAGCGCGCACTGGTCCCAGTAGCGCTGTTCGCGCACCGGCGCGGCCACGTCGACCTCGCTGGCGGCGGCAGCCTGCGCGTGGCTGATCGCGGCGCACAGGCGCAGATAGGCTTCCAGCGCGTGTCCCGGCGCCAGTTCGTTGAAACGGTTCGCCCGCGCCGCATACGGCGGGGTCGACTCGGGCAGGAAGAACGGCACGATGGTGGTCGACGATTGCGCCAGTTGGTCCTGCGGGAGAATTCTGAGAGACATGGAGGCTCCGGTTGAACGGTCGTACGGCCGGTCGCCATGGGCGGGCCGAATTGACCGTGATTATCCCACATCCGTGCGCGGGCTCCGCCGCCGGCGCCGGAATGAAAAACAGCAGGCCGATGGCCTGCTGTCGGGGACTGACAAAGGGGCTTATTTCCGCGGCTTCGCCTGCATCTCGCGCAGCCACTTCGGATGGTGGACCCGTGCCCAGCTGGTGGTGACCACGCCTTCGACCATGGCCCGGATCGTGCCCTTGACCCAGATTGCCGCATAGACGTGGATGATGATGCCGGCGATCAGGATCAGCGCCGACCAGGCATGGAACAGCAGGGCCAGGCGGATCAGCGGGATCGGGAACATCGGCGCGAAGTACGGTCGCCACATGATGAAGCCGGTGACCAGCATCACCAGCAGGCAGCCGGCCATCAGCCAGAACATGCCCTTCTGGCCGCCGTTGTACTTGCCGGTGTCACCGACCTCGCCGCCCTTCAGCACCGTGCCGACCGCCATCATCCACTTGATGTCCTCGCGGTTGACCAGGTTGTGCTTCCAGTAGCGCAGGAACATGACCGAGAAGCCGGTGAACATCACCACGCCGACGAACGGGTGGATGATGCGCGCCAGTTGCGGCGTGCCGAACACGCCGGTCAGCCAGAAGAACGCCGGATAGAACAGCGCCAGACCGGACAGCGCCAGCAGCACGAAGCAGAAGGCGACGATCCAGTGGTTGATCCGCTCGATGGCGCGGTAACGGACAATGAGGTTCTCACGACTCATTTCGGTTGCTCCTCGTCGTTGTCGTCATCGGTGCGGTTCGGGCCCACGGTGATGTAATGGAAGAAGCCGAACAGGCCGGCGGCGGCGATGCCGACGGTGGCCAGCGGCTTCAGCAGGCCCTTCCACAGGCTGACCACCGGGCTGATGGCCGGATCCTTCGGCAGGCCGTGATACAGCTCCGGCCGGTCGGCGTGGTGCAGCACGTACATGACGTGGGTGCCGCCGACGCCTTGCGGATCGTACAGCCCGGCGTTGTCATAGCCGCGCGACTTCAGGTCTTCGACCCGTTCGCCGGCGAAGGTCTTCATGTCCTCCTTGCTGCCGAAGCGGATCGCGCCGGTCGGACAGGTCTTGACGCAGGCCGGTTCCTGGCCGACCGACACCCGGTCGGAACACAGCGTGCACTTGTACGCCTTGTTGTCGACCGGGTTCAGACGCGGAATGTTGAACGGACAGCCGGAGATGCAGTAGCCGCAGCCGATGCAGTTCTCTTCCTGGAAGTCGACGATGCCGTTGCTGTACTGGATGATCGCGCCGGGCGACGGGCAGGCCTTCAGGCAGCCCGGTTCGCTGCAGTGCATGCAGCCGTCCTTGCGGATCAGCCATTCCAGCTTGCCGTTTTCCTCGACCTCGGCATAACGCATCACCGTCCACGACTGGGCGGTGAGGTCGGCCGGGTTGTCGTAGACGCCGACGTTGTCGCCGATCTCGTCGCGCAGGTCGTTCCACTCCGAGCAGGC
>NZ_JHVK01000022.1 GCF_000620105.1 Microvirgula aerodenitrificans DSM 15089
GCCAGCAGCGCGGCATCAGCCTTCTGCAGCAGCGGTCGCAGCAGATCGACGATCTTGCGTGCGCCTTCGACATTGGCGTGGAAGTCCCACAGGTCGGTATGGCTGTAGCGATCTTCCTCGCCACTGATCTTGGTCGCCGCCACTTCTTCGATCAGACCGGCCGCACCGCCGACCATCTTCGCCGGCGGAATGCTCAGTGACTTGATCCGCGTCTGCAGTTCCACCGTGTCCGCCACCAGCTTGTCGGCCAGCTTGTCCAGCCCCCTGGTGCTGTTGTCGGCAAACAGGGCTTTCTCCAGCCGGTGGAAGCCGGTGAAGTTCGGGTCGCTGGCCTTGTCCTTGAAGTCGTCTTCGCGCACGTCAATGGCGGTGTCCAGGTCAGAGAACAGTTCCGCAATCGGTTCGATCCGCTCGTAGTGGCGACGGGTCGGCGCGTACAGCGCCCGGGCTTCCTCCAGCTTGCCGGCCTTGATCGCGTCGGCAAAGCGCTGTGTCTGCTTGACCAGTTCATCCACTTCCGCACTCACGTACAGCTTGTAGTCGGCGACCGGGCCGACCAGTTGCTCGGCAAAGTCCGGTGCCGCCGGGGCAGCCGTGCTGGCGGCAGGGCTTGCCGCTGGCGGTTCGGTTTTCTGGCAGGCGGTCAGCGCGGCCAGCATGCACAGGGCCGACAGTTTCATCAGGTGGCGATGCGCCATGGTTTCAGATCCTTTGTGGATAAACGGGAGAATGATCAATGGGTACGGGGGGCCAGCGCGGGCTGTCCCCGGCCAGCCAGGAACAGGTACAGCGACGGCAGCAGGAACAGCAGCCAGGCCAGGGCTTCGCCAACGGTCGGCGTGTCGTTGTAGCCGAACAGGCCGGCGAGAATGACGCCGAACGGACTGTCGGCCGGCAACGCCAGGCTCAGGTCGAACACGACGGTCTGCAGCTGATTCCAGACCCCAGCCTCATGCAGCGCCTTGACGGCGCCGGCGAGCAGGCCGGCCGCCACGAACAGGATGAACACGCCGGTCCAGCGGAAGAAACGGCGCAGATCCAGGCGAATACCGCCCTGATAGATGCCGATTCCCAGCGCCACGGCGACGGCCAGCCCCAGCATCGCGCCCAGCGGTGCTGCCAGACCAACCTCCTGTTGCTGGAATGCCGCCAGCAGGAAGAACACCGACTCCAGCCCTTCGCGGGCGACGGCAAAGAACACCATGCCGACCAGCGCATAGGCCTGGCCATTGCCCTTGTTCAGCGCGGCATCGATCGAATCGTGCAGATGGGCCTTGATCGAGCGGGCCGCCTGCTTCATCCAGAACACCATCGAGGTCAGGATGCCGACGGCAACCAGGGCGACCACCGCCTCGAACAGCTCCTGCTGCTTCTGCGGAAACTCGCTCTGGGTGGCTTCGATCAGAAAGCCGAGCGCCAGACTCAGCACGCAGGCGAGAACCACGCCGGCCCAGACCGCAGGCATCTGCTTGCGCTGGCCGGACTGCCTCAGGTAACTGGCGATGATGCCGACGATCAGCGCCGCCTCCATTCCCTCGCGCAGCATGATGAGAAACGGCACCAGCATGTTCTGTCCCCTCGCCCGGCGGCCCGACCGCCCGAAAATGTGAAAATGCACAATTTGCGTAATGCAAATCATTATCTATTGCAGACAAGGATATCCAATTACTGGATAAAAGTGTCAGCGTCGTGGACACTTTTTTCTGCCATGCCGGTGAGGCATGACGAAAGAGGCGGGATTATGCGTCGAGGAAGGCGCGCCGGGCCTGCGACACGATGCCGCAGACCCGGCGGAGGGGCGGGTCGACGGCAGGGGAATCGACGGGCGCAGACTGGTGCGCTGCGCGGCCTCCCACAGATCACGCTGCACTTGCAGCCGCAGCCAGAAACCGGAAGAAGTGCCCTGTGCTTCGGCCAGGCGCAGGTCCATGTCGGCAGCCAGCGCCGCATGCCCGTGCAGGATGCGGGACAGCATCACCCGGCTGATGCCGATGTGTGCGGCAAAAGCGCTCTGGCTCATCCCGAGGCCTTCAAGCCAGCCGGACAGGATCCCGCCCGGGTTGCAAAAGGGGAAACCACGCCCCGCCCGCAATTGAGAATGAATCCCGAAAACCGCCCGGCATGACGAAGAACTAGCACACGAATGCTGCACTTATATAAAAATGCAGTTCAGAATCACTGAAATTTGCTCTTTTTTGCTTCCGGCATGCCAGCGCGCAGGTATGCTGCAGTCGGTGACGGTCTTGTAAGCATTAGAGACTGTGTTTGCACGCGCCGACACTCGTATCGGCATGCGGCTCACCCGGTCGTCGTCCCGACAGAGACGACCGCGACACATCCAGAAAATGATTCGCTTTCTATCCAGGGGTAATCAGATGCAGAAGTACGATGCGGTCTATCCGATCGACCGCCCTGACGTTGCGATTGAAGAGAAACTGAAAAGAAACCTGAGTAACCGGCACATTCAGTTGATTGCAATCGGCGGCGCGATCGGAACCGGGCTGTTCATGGGATCGGGCAAGACCATCAGCCTGGCCGGACCTTCCATCCTGTTCGTGTACATGATCATTGGCGTGATGCTGTTCTTCGTGATGAGGGCCATGGGCGAATTGCTCCTGTCCAATCTGAACTACCGCTCATTCATTGATTTCTCGGCGGACCTGCTCGGTCCGTGGGCCGGCTTCTTCACCGGCTGGACTTACTGGTTCTGCTGGGTCGTCACCGGCGTGGCCGACGTGATCGCCATCTCCGCCTACATGCAGTTCTGGTTCCCGGAACTCGCGCCCTGGATTCCCTCCGTCCTGTGCGTACTCTTGCTGCTCGGACTCAACCTGCTGACGGTCAAGCTGTTCGGTGAAATCGAGTTCTGGTTCGCACTGATCAAGATCATCGCCATTGTCGCCCTGGTCGGCACCGGCCTGTTCATGATCGTCACCGGCTTCACCTCCCCGTCCGGTTCGGTCGCCTCGCTGCACCACCTGTGGGACGACGGCGGCATGTTCCCGATGGGCATCAGCGGTTTCTTCGCCGGCTTCCAGATCGCCGTGTTCGCCTTTGTCGGCATCGAGCTGGTCGGTACCACCGCCGCCGAGACCAAGGACCCGGAAAAGAACCTGCCGCGAGCCATCAACTCGATCCCGGTCCGCATCATCATCTTCTATGTGTTCTCGCTGATCGCCATCATGTCGGTCACGCCGTGGCGCTCGGTGGTGGCCAACAAGAGCCCGTTCGTCGAGCTGTTCATGCTGGCCGGCATTCCGGCCGCCGCTGCCCTGATCAACTTCGTCGTACTGTCCTCGGCCTCGTCGTCGGCCAACAGCGGCGTGTTCTCCACCAGCCGCATGCTGTTCGGTCTGGCGCGCGGCAAGCTGGCACCGAAAGCCTTCGGCCAGCTGTCGTCCAGCGCGGTGCCGGCCAACGGCCTGCTGTTCTCGTGCCTGTGTCTGCTGGTCGGCGCCCTGCTGGTCTATGTGGTGCCTGACCTGATCGAAGCGTTCACGCTGATCACTACCGTCTCGGCGGTACTGTTCATGTTCGTCTGGTCGATGATTCTGGCCTCGTACATCGTCTACCGGAAAAAGCGCCCGGCGCTGCACGAGAAGTCGCTGTACAAGATGCCCGGCGGCGTCATCATGTGCTACGTGTGCCTGGCGTTCTTCGCCTTCGTGCTGGTGCTGCTGAGCCTGGAAGCCGACACCCGGATGGCGCTGATGGCCACCCCGCTGTGGTTCGTCTGGCTGGCGCTCGGCTACTTCGGCGTGTTCCGCAAGGAAATCGCCGAACGCCGTCCCGGCATGCACTAAGCCCGCACCCGGATGACAATCCCCGGCGCCATTGCTGGCGCCGGGGATTTTTGCTGCCCGTCGTCTAGACCGAGCGGGTCAGTCCGCCGTCGATGCGCAGGTTCTGCCCGGTCAGATAGGCAGCCTCGTCGGACACCAGCAGCGAGATCAGCGCCGCCACCTCCTCGACCCGCCCGCCGCGTCCCATCGGAATGCGCCCGAGCACGGCCTCGGGGACCGGCAGGCTGTCGATATAGCCGGGCAGCACATTGTTGATGCGGATATTGTCGGCCGCGTAGCGGTCGGCAACCAGCTTGGTCCACGACGCCAGGCCCGCGCGGAACACGCTCGATACCGGAAACGCCGGATCCGGCTCAAAGGCGGCAAAGCTGGAGATATTGACGATGGCCCCGCTGCGCTGGCGCTGCATGACCGGCACCACCAGCCGCGCGGCGCGCACCACATTGAGCAGATAGACGTCCAGTCCGCGATGCCAGTCGTCGTCGCCGAGCGCCAGCACCGCGCCGCGCGGACCATGGCCGGCACTGTTGACCAGCGCATCGATCCGCCCCCAGCGCGCCAGCGTCAGATCCACCAGCCGCTGCAGGTCTTCATTCGACTGGTTCGATCCGGTCACGCCAATCCCGCCCAGTTCGGCAGCCAGCGCCTCGCCCTTGCCCGACGACGACAGGATGGCCAGCCGGAAGCCCTCGCCCGCCAGCCGCCGTGCCGCCGCCGCTCCCATGCCGCTGCCACCTGCCGTGATGATTGCTACTTTCTGTTCCGCCATGATGTTTTCCTTTCGCTGCACAAACCCTAATATGGCGGGCGCCATGCCATGGCGACAAACCAGAATTCAAACACCCTGACAGTAGAAAAACTGCAGCCATGAAAAAATGGGGTCCCCGCGCCGGCCACCTGCCGACACTGAATCACCTGCTCGCCTTCGAGACCGCCGCGCGGCTGGGCAGCTTCCGTGCCGCCGCCGATGCGCTGCACGTCACCCAGGGCGCGGTCGCCCAGCAGGTGCGGGCACTGGAAGCCGAGCTCGGCCGCCCGCTGTTCCACCGCCTGCCGCGCGGTCTCGCGTTGACCGACTGCGGCGACGAGTACGCGAGCCGGACCCGCTTCGCGCTGGAAATCCTCGAAGCCGCCACACGCGAATTCACCGCCGGCCCCGACCGGCACCCGCCCGGACAGGTTCTGGTCAGCACCACGCCGTCGATCGCCAGCCGCTGGCTGATCCCGCGCCTGGAGCGCATTTCGGCCGCCGTGCCGGCCGGCAGCGTGGTCATCGACGCCTCGGACCAGCTGCGGCCGCTGCACGGCGACGGCCGGGTCGATATCGCCATCCGCTGGGGCACACCGCCCTTTGCCGAGGGCACGGCCCGCTTCCTGCTGCCCGGCCGGGCCATTCTGGTTTGCGCACCGGCACTGGCCGGCCATGCCGACTGGCAAAACGCAGACGATCTGGCCGGCATCCCGCTGATCTCCGACACGCACCGGCACTGGTCGCGCTGGTTCGCCCGCCACGGCCGGGCCGACATGCCCGTCACCGGCCCGAGCTTTTCCCAGACCCTGCACGCCATCGAGGCAGCCGAACGCGGCCTCGGCGTCGCCATCGTGCCGGCACCACTGGTCGACAGCGCGCTGCGCGATGGCCGGCTGGTGCGGGTACTGGGCGAGCAGTACGCACTGGACAGCGACGCCGGCTTCTATCTGCTGACCGCCGATCCGCCCGGCAGCGGCGTCATGGCGGTTGCAGACCGGCTGCTGGCCGAAGCCGCAGCGCCCTCGCAGGCATGATGCGCACGTTCACATCCGGAAACATCTTTTACCGGTCATGAGCTACGCTGTAGTGAATACAGCGGTATATCATCAAAATCTGATCAAACAACAACGCCAGAGGACAATTCATGCGACGCTTGCTGCCCGTCTTGCTGCTTTCCGCCTTCACCGTACCGGCCCTGGCCGCAGAACCGGCCAGGGGGCCGCTCGTCAGCCTGACCACCAGTGCCCAGCGCCTGGTGGCCAACGATGTCGCCCAGGCCACCCTGTATGTCGAAACCTCGGGCAGCGATGCCGGCAAGGTCGCCGCCCACCTCGACCAGGTAACCGACGCCGCACTGAAAACCGCCAAGCGCCACGACAAGGTCAAGGTCGAGAGCGGCAACCGCAACAGCTGGCCGCTCTATGACAAGAACAACAAGCAGACCGGCTGGCGCGGCCGTGCCGAGTTGCGGCTGGAAAGCCGTGACGTCGCGGCGCTGTCGAAGCTGATTTCGGCCCTGTCGCCGGAACTGCAGTTCGCCGGTCTGAGCTTCTCGGTCTCGCCGCAGGCACGTGACAGCGCCGAAAATGCCCTGATTCCGGAAGCGCTGACCGCCTTCAAGGCCAGGGCCGAGATTG
Organism: Microvirgula aerodenitrificans DSM 15089; assembly: GCF_000620105.1. NCBI lineage: Bacteria > Pseudomonadati > Pseudomonadota > Betaproteobacteria > Neisseriales > Aquaspirillaceae > Microvirgula > Microvirgula aerodenitrificans. The sequence continues at coordinate 6,192 of NZ_JHVK01000022.1, forward strand.
CCGCCCGGGCACTGGGCTATCGCAACTACCGCGTGGTCGAAGTCAGCCTGAACAGTGGCGGCGGCTTCCGCCCGGTCGCCTATCGCGCCAAGGCGATGTCGGCCGCCGTCATGGCGGATGCGGCCGGCCCGGAGATGGCCAGCGGCGAAAGCGAGCTGACCGTCAGCGCCCAGGGCCAGATCGAATTGCTGCCGTAAAACGCGGCCCGGACAGGCGCGCCGACGCGCGGCAGACCACGCGAAGTCGCGCCTGAGCGGTTCTGGCTCTACAATGGCCTCAACGTTTTATTGCCAGTACCTTTATATCCTTCGACGAGAACCATGAAACTCTTTGCTTCGCTGACCAGCCCCTATGCCCGCAAGGTGCGTATCGCCCTGCTGGAAAAACGCATTGACTGCCAACTGGAAGTCATCAATCCGTGGGACGACAGTGTGGCGCTGAAGGGAATCAATCCGTTGGGGAAGGTGCCCACGCTGCTGCTGGACGACGGCACCGTGCTGTACGACTCGCGCGTCATCGTCGAGTATCTGGACGCCCTGTCGCCGGTCAGCAAACTGCTGCCGGGCGACACGCGCGGGCTGATGCAGGTCAAGCGCTGGCAGGCGCTGGCCGACGGCATCCTCGATGCCGGCACGGCGGTGTTCCACGAACGCAAGCGCCCCGCCACCGAGCAGAGCGACAGTGCGGCACGCCGCCAGTACGGCAAGATCGAATCCGGCCTCGAGGCCCTGTCGCTCGAACTGGCCGACCGGCCCTGGTGTTACGGCAACGGGATGACGCTGGCGGACATCTCCGTCGGCGCCTGTCTCGGCTGGCTCAGCCTGCGTCTGCCGGAACTGGAATGGCGCACGCGCTACCCGAATCTGGAATTGCTGTTCGACAAGCTGGAAACCCGGCAGAGCTTTATCGATACCGTGCCGCCGGTCGTCTGACCCCTTTCCGACCGCACGGCCGGACCCAGGCCCACCGCGTTACCGCCGGTGGGCTTTTTTGCGCGCCGTCGCTGCAAGTCCATTGTCGTACTTTGTTGTCGCATGACAAGATACGCGGATGACATCGAAACGAAGCGAGTTCCTTGCCGGCGCCAGGACGCTCATGCCCTTGTTGCTGGGCGTCTGGCCATTCGGCATGATCTATGGCGTGCTGGCGCTGGAGTCCGGTCTGACTGCCTGGCAGGCACAGGCAATGAGCGCCCTGGTCTTTGCCGGCAGCTCGCAGATCGTCCTCAGCCAGATGCTGGCCAGCCAGGCGCCGCTGGCGGTGATCTTCGTCACCATCGCCATCGTCAACCTGCGCCATGTGCTGTACAGCGCCTCGCTGGCGCCCGGCCTGCGCACGCTCGGCCCCGGCTGGAAGGCGCTGCTCGCCTATCTGCTGACGGATGAAGCCTACGCGGTCACCGTCAACCGCATGAATGCCGCCCGGTCGTCACCACACCGGCACTGGTTCCTGTTCGGTGCCGGGCTGACGCTGTGGACCGCCTGGCAGTTGTCGACGCTGGCCGGACTGGCGCTGGGCAGCGAAATCCCGCCCGAATGGGGGCTGGACTTTGCCATCCCGCTGACCTTTATCGCGCTGGTGGTCCCGGCCGCGCACGACCGTGCCGACTGGACCGCCGTCATCATCGCCGGCATTGCCGCCGTCACGCTGTATGCCCTGCCGTTCAAGCTGGCGCTGATCGTCGCCACGCTGCTCGGCATTGTCGGCGGGGTCTGGATGACACGGAGGGCGGCGCGATGAACATGTTGCTGCTGTTCGCCGCCCTGGGGGCCATCACCTTCCTGCTGCGCCTGTCGTTTATCGGTCTGCTCGGCCAGCGCAGGATTCCGCCGGCGCTGCAGATTGCGCTGCGCTTCGTCCCGCTGGCCATCCTGACTGCCATCACCGTGCCGGAAATCGTCATGCAGGACGGCCGGCTGATCACCTCGCTGGCCGAACCGAAACTGGTCGCCGGCGTGGTGGCCGTACTGGTCGCCGCCAGAACGCGCAAGATCCTGCCGACGCTGGCCGCCGGCATGGCCACGCTGTGGCTGGCGCGCTGGGTGTTGCAATCCGTTTCCTGACGCAAAAACGCCTCCGCAATGCGGAGGCGTTCTGGTCAGGGATGCAGCGCAATCAGTAGCGGTAGTGAGCCGGCTTGTACGGGCCGCTCTTGTCCACACCGATATAGGCAGCCTGCTCGTCCGACAGCACGGTCAGGTTCGCGCCGATGCGTTCCAGGTGCAGGCGGGCGACCTTTTCGTCCAGGTGCTTCGGCAGCACATAGACCTGCTTGCCGTACTGTTCGCCGTGCTGGAAGATTTCCATCTGCGCGAGCACCTGGTTGGTGAAGCTGTTGCTCATCACGAAACTCGGGTGACCGGTCGCGCAACCGAGGTTCACCAGGCGGCCTTCGGCCAGCAGGATGATGCGCTTGCCGTCCGGGAACACGATATGGTCGACCTGCGGCTTGATGTTGTCCCAGGTGTACTGGCGCAGGCTGGCGACTTCGATTTCGCTGTCGAAGTGGCCGATGTTGCAGACGATGGCATTGTTGCGCATCCGCTTCATGTGATCGTGGGTGATCACGCCGACGTTGCCGGTGGTGGTGACGAAAATGTCGCCCTGGGCGCAGGCATCGTCCATGGTGACGACGCGGTAGCCTTCCATCGCCGCCTGCAGCGCGCAGATCGGATCGATTTCCGTGACCCACACCGTGGCGCCGAGACCGCGCAGGCTCTGGGCGCAACCCTTGCCCACGTCACCGTAGCCGAGCACCACGGCGACCTTGCCGGCGATCATCACGTCGGTGGCGCGCTTGATGCCGTCGACCAGGCTTTCGCGGCAGCCGTACAGGTTGTCGAACTTGGACTTGGTCACCGAGTCGTTGACGTTGAAGGCCGGGAACGGCAGGCGGCCGTCCTTTTCCATCTGGTACAGGCGATGCACGCCGGTGGTGGTTTCTTCGGTCACGCCGCGGATGGCGGCCAGGCGCTTCGAGTACCAGCCCGGGTCGATTTCCAGGTGAGCGGCGATCGAGGCGAACAGCGAGGTTTCCTCTTCGTTGCCCGGCCTGGCGATCACGCTGCGGTCCTGTTCGGCCTTGGCGCCGAGCACCAGCAGCAGCGTGGCGTCGCCGCCGTCGTCGAGAATCATGTTCGCCGGCTGACCTTCCGGCCATTCGAAGATGCGGTGCGCGTAGTCCCAGTACTCGTCCAGCGATTCACCCTTGAAGGCGAACACCGGGATGCCGGCGGCAGCGATGGCGGCTGCGGCCTGGTCCTGGGTCGAGAAGATGTTGCACGAGGCCCAGCGCACTTCGGCGCCCAGCGCGATCAGCGTTTCGATCAGCACGCCGGTCTGGATGGTCATGTGCAGCGAGCCGGCAATGCGTGCGCCCTTCAGCGGCTTGCTGTCGCCGTATTCGGCGCGCAGAGCCATCAGGCCGGGCATTTCGGTTTCGGCGATCGACAGTTCCTTGCGGCCCCAGGCCGCGAGGGAGAGGTCAGCAACCAGGTAATCAGTGAATTTGTCAGCCACAGCGTTCATGTCAGTTTCCTGTACGGTGCGACCGGGAGGATGCGGCTCACCCGCACTCCCGCAGCCACGGGGGTTAGGCAAGCGCCGTTGAATCATGACCGAGCCTGGGACGGGGCACCCCGCCTTGCAGCGCTTCTCGGCAAGCGACGGATTATACAGGCAGGAAAAAGGAAACGGCGACCATGAGGTCGCCGTTTCTGCAGATCTGCTGCCCGTCGGTCAGACTTTGCCGAAGACCAGCGTACCGTTGGTGCCGCCAAAACCGAACGAGTTCGAAATTGCCACGTCGATCTTCATGTCGCGCGCGACATTGGGCACGTAGTCGAGGTCGCAGCCGTGTTCGTAATCCTGCTCGAACAGGTTGATGGTCGGCGGGGCGATCTGGTTATGCAGCGCCAGGATCGAATACACCGCCTCGACGCCACCGGCGCCACCCAGCAGGTGGCCGGTCATCGACTTGGTCGAGTTGACGGCCAGTTTGCTTGCGTGATCGCCGAACGCCAGCTTCAGCGCCTCGGTTTCATTGGCATCCCCCAGCGGGGTCGACGTGCCGTGCGCGTTCACGTAATCGACTTCGTCCGGGTTCAGGCCGGCATCTTTCAGCGCGTTCTTCACGCCACGGGCCGGGCCCTCGGCGCTCGGCGCGGTGATGTGATGCGCGTCCGAGCTCATGCCGAAGCCCTTCAGCTCGGCATAGATCTTTGCGCCGCGGCGCACTGCGTGCTCGTACTCTTCCAGCACGATGACACCGGCGCCCTCGCCCATGACGAAACCGTCACGGCCGGTATCCCACGGCCGCGAGGCGGTCGCCGGGTCGTCGTTGCGGGTCGACAGCGCCTTCATGGCGGCAAAGCCGCCGATGCCCAGGCGGGTGATCGCCCCTTCGGCACCACCGGCCACCATGATGTCGGCGTCGCCGTACTGGATCAGCCGCGAGGCATCACCGATGCAGTGAGCGCCGGTCGTGCAGGCGGAGACGATGCCGTATGACGGTCCCTGGAAACCCTTGATGATCGACACGTGGCCGGCAATCAGGTTGACCAGCGAGCCGGGAATGAAGAACGGGCCGATCTTGCGCGGACCGCCTTCCATCAGTGCGACACCGGTTTCCTCGATCAGCGGCAGGCCGCCGATGCCGGAACCGATATTGACCCCGACGCGCGTGCGGTCGAGGTCCGGGATGTCTTCAATTCCGGCATCAGCGACAGCCTGGAAAGCGGCGGCGATGCCGTAATGGATGAACACATCCATGCGGCGCGCGTCTTTCGGCGTGATGTAGTCGCTGATGTTGAAATCCTTCACCTCGCCGGCGATCTGGCATGCCATGTCGCTGGCGTCGAAGCGCGTGATGCGGGTGATGCCCGAACGGCCGGCCACGAGGTTGGCCCAGCCGGTCGCGACGTCGTTACCGAGCGGACTGACATGTCCCAGACCGGTGATGACTACTCTGCGTCGAGCCAAGATGAACTCCTTGAATAGAGGAATGCCGGGCGCAGGCACAGGCCCGCGCACCCGCAGCAGCCCGGAAACGTTTTCCGGCCTGCCGGTCGCCGACGCCGCCGTGTCGCCACGCCGTCAAACGACCGTTTGCAGATCCCCAACTGCAAAAGACCCCTGCACAGACGGACAATCCGCGGCAGAGGTCTCCAGGATCAAGCCAAATTACTTGGGCAGGTGTGCCGACACGTAATCGATGGCTTGCTGAACCGTCGTGATCTTTTCGGCGTCTTCGTCCGGGATCTCGCATTCGAATTCTTCTTCGAGTGCCATCACCAGTTCCACCGTGTCGAGCGAGTCAGCGCCCAGATCGTCAACGAACGAGGAATCGTTCTTCACTTCGGCTTCGTTAACGCCGAGTTGTTCAGCGACGATTTTCTTGACACGCTGTTCGATGTTTTCCATTTGGTCTTACCTATGCCTTTCGGAGCGGGTGGTAAACAAAAACCGCGCCATTCTACCAAAAAAAATTTAGAGCAAAATACCTAAATCAACAGAGGTCAAATGTTGTCATCTTCCGACAACTTCAGTACAACATCCGGGATCTGGTACCCATTTCGACAAAATCCTGCCAATTGCCTTACGGCATCAGCATTCCGCCGTTCACATGAAGCGTCTGACCGGTGATGTATCCGGCCCGGTCCGACGCCAGAAATTCGACTGCATCGGCAATGTCCTGCACGCCGCCAAGGCGCCCCAGCGCGATCTGCTGCTCGAGCGCTTCACGCTGTGCCTGCGGCAGGTCGCGGGTCATGTCGGTCTCGATAAAGCCCGGTGCCACGCAGTTGACCGTGATGCCGCGGCTGCCGACTTCGCGCGCCAGCGACTTCGAGAAGCCCATGATCGCCGCCTTGGCCGCCGCATAGTTGCACTGGCCGGCATTGCCCATCGAGCCCACCACCGAGGCGATGCTGATGATGCGGCCCCAGCGGGCCTTCATCATACCCCTGAGCACCGCTTTCGAGAGCCGGTAAACCGACTTCAGGTTGGTATCCATGATCGCGTCCCAGTCGTCGTCCTTCATCCGCATCAGCAACTGGTCACGCGTAATCCCGGCATTATTGACGAGAATCGTCAGAGGTCCATACGTTTCTTCAACAAATTTGATCAGACGGTCGACGGCTTCGCCGCCCTGATTGCTGTTGAACTCGTAGCCCTGGCCCTGGCCGATCGCCTGCAGCCGCTCGCTGATCGCCGCCGCGCCGGACTCGGAAGTGGCGGTCCCCACCACGATGGCGCCCTGACGGGCCAGGGTGTCGGCGATGGCGGCGCCAATGCCGCGCGACGCACCGGTCACCAGCGCAATTTTGCCTTGCAGCGTCATGTCATTCGTCTCCATGAGGAATATCGGGGATCAGGCCAGTTCGGCCAGGGCGGCGTCCAGCGCAGCGCCGTCGGTCAGCGCCAGCGTCTTCACCCGTGCATCGATGCGCTTGCCCAGACCGGTCAGCACCTTGCCCGGACCGCACTCGGCCTGCAGCACCAGACCGGCTTCGGCCAGCGCACGCACGGTATCGGTCCAGCGCACCGGCTTGTACAGCTGAAGAGTCAGTGCGGTGCGGATGCCGTCGGCGTCGTCATGGCTGGCGACGTCGACATTGTGCAGCACGCGGATTGCCGGCGCCGCGATGGCGATGTCGGCCAGCGCCGCGGCCAGCCGCTCTGCGGCCGGCGCCATCAGCGCACAGTGCGACGGCACCGATACCGGCAGCAGCAGCGCGCGCTTCGCGCCCTTGTCCTTGCACGCGGCGCAGGCGCGCTCGACTGCCGCCTTGTCGCCGGCAATCACCAGCTGGCCCGGCGAGTTGAAGTTGACCGCCTCGACCACCTGCCCCTGCGCGGCCTCCGCGCAGGCCGCCACCACGTCAGCGTCATCCAGGCCGAGAATGGCCGCCATGGCGCCGCTGCCTTCCGGCACGGCGCCCTGCATGGCTTCGGCGCGCAGACGCACCAGGCGCACCGCGTCGGCAAAGGCCAGACTGCCGGCGGCGACCAGCGCCGAGTATTCGCCAAGGCTGTGCCCGGCCACGGCAGCCGGACGCTGACCACCGGCGGCCAGCCAGGCGCGCCAGATGGCGACACCGGCCGCCAGCATCAGCGGCTGGGTATTGACGGTCTGGTTGATCGCTTCGGCCGATTCGGCCTGCAGCATCGCCCACAGATCGAGTCCGAGCGCATCGCCCGCCTCGTCGAAAGTGGTACGCACAACGGGATGGCCGGCAAAGCCGTCCATCATTTTCAGGCTCTGCGAGCCCTGTCCGGGAAAGACAAACGCGAAGGCCATGACGGGTCTCCTCATTGCAAAATCAGCAGATTGACGGGGATCATCCGCCGCACGCCGGCAACAGGGTGCAAACGTACGCTTGAACGGACTTCCCCCAAACGCCCGACGGCGCCGAAGCGCATGGCTTCCGGCGCCGTCGGGCGGGGAATGGTCATCGGGATGACGTCACCCGATGCTCAGTACTGCACCAGGGCCGAGCCCCAGGCAAAGCCGCCGCCGATGCCTTCCAGCAGCAGCAGCTGGCCGCGCTGGATGCGGCCGTCACGGATCGCCGTGTCCAGTGCCAGCGGTACCGAAGCGGCCGACGTGTTCGCCTGCCCCGGCAGCGTGACCACGACCTTGTCCATGCTCATGTGCAAGTGCTTGGCGGTGGACTCGATGATGCGCAGGTTGGCCTGGTGCGGCACCAGCCAGTCGAGGTCTTCCTTGGCCTTTCCGGCCTCGGCCAGCGTCTGCACCGCCAGTTCGGACAGCGCCTTGACGGCGAACTTGAACACTGCCTGGCCATCCATGTGCACGTAGGCATTGCCGATCAGGGCCCCCTGCTCCGGATGCGCCGGCACTTTCAGGATGTCCTTGTAGCGGCCATCGGAATGCAGACGGGTCGCCAGCACACCGGCCTCGTCGGAGGCACCAAGCACCACGGCACCGGCACCGTCACCGAACAGCACACAGGTGCGGCGATCGCTCCAGTCGAGCAGCCGGGTCATCGCCTCGGCGCCAACCACCAGCACCTTGCGCGCCATGCCGGCACGGATGTACGCATTCGCAGTGGCGAACGCGAACATGAAGCCGGCGCACACGGCCTGCACGTCGAATGCCGGGATACCCGGCAGACCAAGCTTTTCCTGCAGGATCACCGCCGTGCCGGGGAAAATCATGTCCGGCGTGGTGGTAGCGACAATGATCATGTCCAGTTCGGACGCCTCGATGCCGGCCGACGCAATCGCGCGACGCGACGCTTCCAGCGCCAGGTCACTGGTGGCCTGTTCCGGGGCGATCAGATGCCGTTCACGAATGCCGGTACGGGAGACGATCCACTCGTCAGTGGTGTCGACGCGGGCGGCGAGATCGGCATTGGTCAATACCGTATCGGGCAGGTAGCCGCCAGTGCCGAGAATCCGGGCGTAGCGCATGAGAATGGGTTTCTCCGTCTTGTTCAGATTTTGGGGCTGGCCGCCGCCGCAGCGTCGATTCGGGCCAGTTGCTGCCCCACGTGCTCGCTGGTGTGGCGCACGACGTCGGCACGCACCTCGTCGATCGCCTGTTCCAGCGCGCAGCGAAAACCGAGGCTGTCGGTCCCGCCGTGGCTCTTGACCACAATGCCGCGCAAACCGACCAGGCTCGCCCCGTTGTATCGGCGGGAGTCTACCCGTTTCTTGAAGCGGTTGAGCACCGGCAATGCGGCCAGTGCACACAAGCGGGTCAGCAGATTGCGGGTGAATTCCTCCTTCAGGAAGGTCGCCACCATGTGGGCGAGTCCTTCGGAAGTTTTCAGGGCGACATTGCCGGTAAAGCCGTCGGTCACCACCACATCGACACTGCCGTGATAGATATCGTTGCCTTCGACGTTGCCGACGAAGTTGAGGCCGGAATGTCGCAGCAGCTCCGCCGCCTGTTTGACGTTGTCGCTGCCCTTGATCTCTTCCGAGCCGATATTCAGCAGCCCGACGGTCGGATTCGGCTTCTTCATCACGCCTTCGACCAGCATCGCACCCATGATGCCGAACTGCAGCAGCTGTTCCGGCGTGCAGTCGACGTTGGCGCCAAGGTCCAGCACGCAGGTGGTGCCGTTCATCGACGGCAGCATCTTGGCGATGGCCGGACGATCAATGCCGGGGATGGTTTTCAGGACGAAACGCGCGGTGGCCATCAGGGCACCGGTATTGCCGGCCGACACGATCGCCTGGGCAACCCCGTCCTTGACCAGGTTGATGGCGACCCGCATCGACGAGTCTTTCTTGTTCTTCAGCGCGGATTGCGGTGAATCGTCCATGCCGACCACTTCCGTGGCGGGATGGATGGTCAACTGCTCACCCGGCGCTCGGCCAAGGCGTTTCAGTTCGGATTCGATAAGGTCGGGGAGTCCGACCAGGATGAGCTTGACGTCGGGATGGCGGTCAAGAAAGGCGAGCGAAGCGGGTACGGTCACGCCGACCCCGACGTCCCCCCCCATCGCGTCGACAGCTACGGTGAGAGTCATGCTGTTCCGGGAAAAGTTGAAGCCGTGCGGCATCACGACCCGGCTTGCCGGCATAACGCTGGCATAAAGGCGGTGCCGGAGTTCGCCTCCGCGGCACGGAAACGGGAATGCGGCGAAAGCGCCGCATTCCTGTCTGCAATCCTGACTGCGCAACGCACGGTCAGGAAGCTCGGGCGCCACGAACCGGCGGAGCCGGCGTGACGCACGGGGCGAATCACTCGCCCTTGGTCTTCACCACTTTGCGACCACGGTAGAAGCCGTTCGGGCTGATGTGGTGACGCAGGTGCACTTCGCCGGTCGACGGTTCGATCGCGGTGTTCGGCGCGGTCAGGAAATCGTGGGCGCGATGCATGCCGCGCTTGGACGGGGATTTTTTGTTCTGTTGGACAGCCATGGTGACTCCTTCGATTCGGGTTCAGTCGGGCTTGCGCTTCAGCGCAGCAAGCACCGCAAACGGGTTGGGTTTGTCGGCCTTGGCCTTCTCGATCGCGTCGGGACGGCAGTCGTCGTGGCGCGGTGCGAGCGGCAAGCCCAGCAAAACTTCATCTTCGATCAATGCCAGCACGTCGAGTTCTTCCTCGGCCAGAATGCCGTCGAGGTCTTCATCCTCGTCGCAAGCAGCTTCGAGCCGTTCTTCGTCGGTAAACTGGGTAATCAGCGTATCGGCGTCGATCCGGTGCGGCAGCGGTTCCAGGCAACGCTGGCAGGCCAGCATCACGTCTCCGCTGACTTTCAGACGCAAGGTCGGGCGATGCAGCCGGTCGACATGACCGGACACCGACCACGACAGCACGCCGTCACGGCTCGCCAGCGCATCGGCCAGACGCGGCAGATCCGCCACCGCGATATCGCGGGTGCTGATTTCGCGCCGTTCACGGGCGAAGTCGAGGCTATTGATCAAAATGGGTTGAGACATAAACGGCGAATGATATTATCCACCTCTTCCCCTGTCAAAAGAAAACGACGTCGATTCATGCGTTTGGTTCTTGCCTCCACCTCGCGTTTTCGCCGCGAGATCCTGTCCCGTCTCGGTCTGCCGTTCGAGGCCATCGCGCCCGATTGCGACGAGACGCCGCTGCCCGGCGAAACCGCCGTGGCGACCGCCTGCCGGCTGGCACGGCAGAAGGCCGAATCGCTGCGCGCCGCCTGTCCGGACGCACTGATCATCGGTTCGGACCAGGTCGCGCTGCTCGACGGTCGCCAGCTCGGCAAGCCGGGTACCGTCGCCCATGCGGTCGACATGCTGAAGCAGACCCGGGGCCGGGCGCTGACCTTTCATACCGCGCTGTCGCTGATCAACACTGCCAGCGGCCGGGTGCAGGAACAGGTCGACATCACGACCGTACGCATGCGCGACGCCAGCGACGCCCAGATTGCCGCCTATCTGGCGCGCGAACCGGAAGCGGTCCATTGCGCCGGCGGCTGCATGAGCGAGGCGCTCGGCGGCGCCCTGATCGAGCGCATCGAGTCGACCGACCCGAACGCCCTGGTCGGCCTGCCGCTGTTCGCGCTGGTCACCCTGCTGAAGAACGAAGGTGTCGAGGTTCTGTAACGATGGCGACGCTATTCCTGATTCCGACCCCGCTTGGCGACCTGCCGGTGGAAAACTGGGTGATTCCGGCCCAGCGCGAGCGCATCCGCCACCTGACCCGTTTCGTGGTCGAAGCGGCCAAGACCGCGCGCAAGCACCTGAAGCAGCTTGAACTCGACACGCCACTGCAGGCGCTGGCACTGGACGAGCTGAACGAACACACCCCGGCTGACGCGCTGGAGCGGCTGATTGCACCGCTGGAAGCCGGCCATGACGTCGGCCTGCTGTCCGAGGCCGGCTGCCCGGCCGTCGCCGACCCGGGCGCGAACCTGGTCCGGCTCGCCCATGCCCGCGGCCACACCGTCGAACCGCTGGTCGGCCCGTCGTCGATCCTGCTGTCGCTGATGGCGTCCGGCAGCCAGGGTCAGCGTTTCGCCTTTCACGGCTATCTGCCGGTCGGCGAGGCCGAACGGCTGGCGGCGATCCGCGCGCTGGAGAAACACTCGCGCGAAGCCGACAGCGCCGAAATCTTCATCGAGACGCCGTACCGCAATCCGCAGCTGATCGACGCGTTGCTGGCGACACTGGCGCCGGCAACACAGCTGACGGTCGCCTGCGATCTGACGCTGCCGACGCAGACCATCGTCAGCCGCCGCGCGGCCGAGTGGCCGGCGATCGCCGCCGAGTTCAAGAAGCGCCCGGCGATCTTCGTGCTGTACGCCGGCGCAGACCGACGCTAAGTCCCTGCCTGTGAGGCTTTAGTCTACAATCCGTCAACGGTGCGATCTCGCGCCGTTTTTTCATGTCCGAAAGGTTTTCCCGTCATGCATCTCGACCGCTTTTTCGCCCCTTGCCCGCGCGGGCTCGAGGCCGTGCTCTCCGACGAACTGGTCGCGCTGGGCGCGCAGGATGTCGCGCCGACCGACGGCGGAGTCGGTTTCAGCGGCAGTTTCGACACCATGATGACGGTCAACCTGCACTCGCGCATCGCCAGCCGCGTGCTGTGGCGCGTCGGTGGCGGCCGCTACCGTGACGAACGCGACCTGTACCAGCTGGCGCGCCAGGTCGACTGGCCGCAGTACTTCGACGTGTCGCGCACCATCAAGGTCAAGACCGATGCGGTGAAAAGCCCGGTCAAGAGCATCGACTTCGTGTCGCTGACCATCAAGGACGCCGTCTGTGACGTGTTCCGCGAACGCGGCGGCGAGCGGCCGAGTGTGGACACCCACACGCCGGACATGCGCATCCACGTCTTCCTGTCCGGCTCTGACGCTGCGCTGTACCTGGACACCTCCGGCGAGCCGCTGTTCAAGCGCGGCTGGCGCATCGCCACCGGTGACGCCCCGCTGCGCGAGAACCTGGCCGCCGGCATTCTGCGCCTGACCGGCTGGACCCCGGACGTCCCGCTGCTCGATCCGATGTGCGGCAGCGGCACCTTCCTGGTCGAAGCGGCGATGATTGCACTGGACTGGGCGCCGGGCGCCTGCCGCCACTTCGCCTTCGAAAAACTGTCCGGCTTCCGCCCGGCCGCCTGGCAGCAGATCACCGATGCTGCCATCGCCCGCGAAAAGCAGGCCCGGCCGCTGCCGCTGTTCGGCATCGACCGCGACCCGGCCGCACTGGCCGCCGCCCGGCAGAACCTGGCCCATATCCAGCTCGACGACTGCATCACGCTCAGCGACGGCGATTTCCTCGACAGCCATGCGCCGGCCGCCGGCGGCGTCATCGTCAGCAATCCGCCGTATGGCGTGCGGCTGGATGAAATGGACCGGCTGGCCCTGCTCTATCCGCAACTCGGCCACTGGCTGAAGCGCGAAATGGCCGGCTGGACCGCCTATCTGCTGACCGCCGACCTGCGACTGGCGAAGATGATCCGGCTGTCGCCGTCCCGGCGCACGCCGCTGCGCAATGGCGCGCTCGACTGCCGGCTGTTCGAATTCCGCATGATCTCGGGCAGCAACCGGCCGGCCTGAGCGCCCCCCCATGCAGCATGTCCTGCATCAATATCAGCAAAGCCTGACATTGCTTCTGCCCCCGGGGTGGTCGACGATGAGGATCGTTTCCATCGATCCGCATCAGGAGCCGCCCCATGTCCGTTCGCCGTTTCAGCTGCACCGTTGTCGTCACCGCACTGGCGCTTGCCGGTCTCGCGCAGGCCACGCTGGCCTGCACTACCATCATCGCCGGCAAGAACGCGACGGCCGACGGCTCAATCCTCGTCGCCCGCCTCGAGGACTACACCTTCAACAACCACGCCAAGCACTTCGTGGTGGTGCCCCGGGTCGAGCACAAGGCCGGCGACATGCTGTCGTTCGACAATGGCGTGCGCGTGCCGGCGCCGGCCGTATCGCAGCGCTATACCGCGATGCGCGACTGGAACGGTGCCCAGTTCGGCGCCGGCGGCCAGTGGAGCGAATTCGGCAGCAACGAAGCCGGCGTGGTGCTGTCCGCCACCAACAGCACCGAACAGAATGAGCGCGCGGCCAAAGCCGCACCGCTGGTCGCCGATGGCGGCGGCGTGGTCGAGGCCATCCTGCCCGACCTGATCCTGCCGCAGGCGCGCAGCGCCCGCGAGGCGGTCGCCCTGCTCGGCCGCTATGTCGAAACGCTCGGTGCCGGCGAAACCAACGGCATCGAAATCGCCGACGCCAGCGAGGCCTGGCTGTTCGAGATCGGCGGCGGCCACCAGTGGATTGCCGTCCGCGTGCCGGACGACGGCTATCTGACCATCGCCAATGGCATGCGCGTCCACGATGTCGACCTCGGCGACAGCCGCAACGTGCTGGCCAGCCCGGGGCTGGCGGCCTTCGTCAGCGAACACAAGCTGCTGGACCGGGTCGACCCGCAGCGCTTCAACTTCGCGAAAGCGTTCGGCAAGATCGGCGACAGCTATAACGTCGACCGCGAATGGCTGGTGCAATCGCGGCTGACGCCGTCGAGCAAACAGCCGGTGCGTCAGGCCCAGTATCCGTTCTATACCCGCGCCGACCGCAAGATCGACGTCGCGACCGTGGCCTCCATCCTGCGCACTGCCGACTATGCCGGCACACCGCTGGACAAGCGCAAGCCGGCGGCCGGCAGCACCCAGCGCCCGATCGCCGTCGACCGCAACGTCGAGGCGCACATCATCCAGGTCCGGCCGGACATGCCGAAGGAACTGCAGGTGTTGTCATGGCAGTCGATGGGCAATGTCCGCGATGCCGTGTTCCTGCCGTTCTACCTCGGCGCCATGCAGAGCACGCCGCAGGTGTTCCGTCAGGGCAATGACGACTTCGACTCGCATTCGGCCTGGTGGACCTTCCGCAGTGTGTCGTCGCTGGCCAATGCCAATCCGGGCAAGTACCGCCCGCTGATCACCGGCTGGCGCGACCGGCTGGAGGCCAACCTGCGCGCCGCCCAGCCCGCGACCGACGCGATGCTGAAATCGCTGTACGGCCAGAACCGCGAGCTGGCGATCAACTATGCGCAACGACTCGGCAACGGCACCGCCCTGTACGCGCTGGACCAGGCGCGCGAACTGCGCGACACGCTGATGACCGACCTGACCAAGTCCACCGAGCTGAAGTACACCCCGGCCGAGCTGGACAAGATCAAGGGCCTGTAACAAGCAACACGGCGCGGACAACGGCGGTCGATGTCATAATCAGCCCTTCGTCACCGTCCTGCCGCGCCGTGGAACCCACTTTCGTCTCCGCCACCATCCTGCTGATCCTGATCACTGATCCGCTCGGCAACATCCCGCTGTTTCTGGCCGCGCTGGAGCGGGTGTCGCCGGCGCGACGCCACCGCATCATCGCCCGCGAGTGCGGCATCGCCTTTGTCGTGCTGTTGCTGTTCCTGTTTTTCGGCAAACCGTTCCTGCGCGTGCTGCACCTGACCGACGAGTCGCTGAAGATCGCCGGCGGTGTGGTGCTGTTCCTGATCGCGCTGCGCATGATCTTCCCGTCGCCGTCCGGCAGCCTGTTCGGCCGCACCGACGGCGACAGCGAGCCGTTCATCGTCCCGATCGCCATTCCGCTGATCGCCGGGCCGTCGGCCATGGCCACGGTCATGCTGATGGCGACCAACGATCCGTCGCGCATGCTGGAGTGGTCGCTTGCCGTCGCCATCAGCATTGCCGTCACCTATGTCGTGTTCCTGTTCGCCGGTCAGTTGCAGCGCCGGCTCGGCAAGCCGGTCATCACCGCACTAGAGCGGCTGATGGGCCTGGTGCTGATCGCGGTATCGATCGAGATGCTGCTGTCCGGTCTTGCCGCCTACTGGAAAAACCTGAACTGATCCCCCCGACATGATTTCGCGTCCGCACACCACACGACTGTCCGCCGTTCTGGCGCTGGCCCTCGCGCTGACCGCCTGCGGGCAAAAGGCCCCCGATGCCAGACCGGCGGCCCGACCGGCACTGACCCTGTCGGCCGTCGATGTCCGCCGCGCCCAGTCCGGTCGGGTCGACGATGCCGTGCCGGTTACCGGCCCGATCAGCGCCCGCATGCAGACCACCCTGGCCGCCGAGCTGGAGGGCACGGTCACCGCGATCCATGTCCGCGAAGGCGAGGCGGTGAAGAAGGGCCAGTTGCTGGCCGAGATCGACCCGCGCACCGCCAGCCTGGAACTGGACGAAAAGACCGCACAACTGGCCGCCAACCGCGCCCGGCTCGACCTGGCGCGCAAGAAACTCCAGCGCCAGCGCGAACTGGCGGCACAGGGTTTCATTTCTCCGAACGCACTCGATGAGTTCGAGAGCGATTACCGCGTCAACGCCACCCAGCTCGCCGCACAGGAAAGCATTCTGGCCCGTGCGCGCAAGTCACTGGCCGACAGCCGCATCGTTGCGCCGTTCGACGGCGTGATCTACAAGCGCAGCGCCGAGGTCGGCCAGACCCTGCCGAAAAACGGCGAGCTGTTCGGTCTGGCCGCGCTGCGCGATCTCGAAGTCGCCGCCAGCGTGCCGGCACGCGATATCGAGCGCATCCGCCTGGGCCAGCGCGCGTCGCTGACGCTGGACAGCGGGCTGCGCTTCGATGGCCGCGTCACCCGCATCAACCCGGTCGCCGACAGCGGCACCCGCAGCTATACGGTATTCATCGCCGTCGACAACCGCGACGGCCGCATCTATCCGGGCCAGTATGCGCGCGGACGGCTGGTGATCGCCTCGGCCGACGCCACCGCCATCCTGCCGCTGACCGCCATTCGTGACCGCGACGGCAAGGCGCCATGGGTGATGACGCTGGAGGGCAAGCGCGCGGTCAAGCGGCCGGTAACAATCGGCCTGATCGACACCATCGACGGGCTGGCTGCCGTCAGCGGCCTGCCGGCCAATGCGGTCGCCATCTACGACCACGTGCTCGGCGTCAGACCAGGCGACACCGTCGCCCTGATCCGCTAGTGGTCCCTTCCCCCTTTCTTGCCGAGCGCCCGCCATGTGGTTGACCCGCGTCAGCATCCGCAATCCCTATCTGGCCGCCATGGTGATGCTGGCCATCACCGTGCTCGGCCTGTTCGCCTACAACCGGCTGTCGGTCGAGGAGTTTCCCGACATCCGCTTCCCGATCGCGGTCATCAGCACGGTCTACACCGGCGCGTCGCCGACGGTGGTCGAAAGTGAAGTCACCCGGCCGATCGAGGAGGTGGTCAACACCGTCAGCGGGGTCAAGCACATCCGCTCGTACTCGTTCGAGGGCAGCTCGACGGTGGTGGTGGAGTTCGAACTGTCGGTCGACCCGGTCACCGCGCTGCAGGACGTGCGCGACAAGGTGTCGAGCATCGCCGGGCGCTTTCGCCGCGAGATCGACCCGCCGACGGTCAGCCAGGTCGATCCGAACGACAATCCGGTCATGACGCTGGCCGTCTCGTCGACCAGTGCCGACGCCACCACGCTGTCAACGCTGGCCGACCAGCTGATCAAGAAGCGGCTGCAGCAGGTCATCGGCGTCGGTTCGGTCAACGTGATCGGCCAGATCAAGCGCGAGATCCGCATCGACATCGATCCGGACCGGCTGCGTACCTTCGGCCTGGCCGCCAGTGACGTAGTCGACGCGCTGGCCGGCGACAACAAGGATGTCCCGGCCGGCCGGGTCTCCGAACGAGGCCAGGACGTCAGCGTGCGTCTCGACGGCAAGCTGCGCCAGGTCGACGATTTCAACCGCGTGATCATCACCAGCCGCAATGGCCGCGCCATCACCCTCGGCGATGTCGCCACCGTGCGCGACGGCTCGGCCGACTACCAGAATCTGGCGCTGATCAACGGCAAGCGCGCGCTGTCGATCGAACTGACCGCCGCGCGCGGCGCCAACGTGGTCGCCACGGCGGACGGCGTCAACAAGGCCCTGACCGCGCTCCGTCCGCAACTGCCGCCCGGCACCGAGATCAAGGTGCTGTCGAACACCGCCGAGCAGGTGCGCCGCTCGCTGGCCAATGTGCGCTCGACGCTGATCGAGGGCGCGATCCTGACCGTGATCATCGTCTGGCTGTTCCTCGGCTCCTGGCGCAGCACGGTGATTACCGGCCTGACGCTGCCGATCTCGCTGATCGGCACGCTGTTCGCCGTCGCCGTCTCCGGCTTCACCCTCAACGTCATGACGCTGATGGCACTGTCGCTGTCGATCGGCCTGCTGATCGACGACGCCATCGTCGTGCGCGAGAACATCGTCCGCCACGCCAATATGGGCAAGGATCACTACCGCGCCGCGCTGGAAGGCACCGAGGAAATCGGCCTGGCGGTGCTGGCCACCACGCTGACCGTGGTCGCCGTGTTCCTGCCGGTCGGTTTCATGAGCGGCATCATCGGCAAGTTCTTCCAGCAGTTCGGCCTGACCGTCGCCGTGGCGGTGATGATCTCGCTGTTCGTCAGCTTCACCCTCGACCCGATGCTGTCGTCGGTCTGGCCCGATCCGCATCATCATGGCGACAAGCATCGCGGCGGCATCATCGGCCGCATGCTGGACTGGTTCGAGAACTCGCTCGACCGGCTGTCCGCCCGCTATGGCGCCGCCATCGGCTGGTCGCTGGAACACCGCAAGACCACACTGGCCGCCGCACTGGGACTGCTGGTCGGCAGCTTCCTGCTGGTGCCGGTGATCGGTGCCGAATTCGTGCCGAAGAGCGACAACGACCGCTTCAGCATCAGCATCAAGACCGCACCGGGCGCCACGCTCGAATACACCGAGGCCAAGGCGCGCGACATCGAGACCCGGCTGCGCAAGTACCCGGAAGTGCGCGACGTCTACATCAATGTCGGCGGTGGCTTCGGCGAGGGACGCAACCAGGCCACGCTGCGCGTGTACACCTCGCCGAAACACGAGCGCAAGCGCTCGATCTTCGACCTGTTCCCGCTGGTCCGCGCCGATGTGCAGCAGATCGGTGGCGTCCAGCTGGAGAACGTGGCCGAGGAAGGCGGGCCGGGCGGCGGGCAGAAACCGGTACGCATCGGCGTGCGCGGCGGCGACTTCAGCGTGCTCGAACGCGTGGCCGGCCACCTGGCCGAACGGATTGCCGCCGTGCCGAACGTGACCGACGTCGAAAGCAGCGTCCAGGACCGCAACCCGTCGTACAACTATCAGGTCGACCGCCAGGCGGCTTCGACGCTCGGCATCGATCCGGCCCGCATCGGCAATACACTGGCCGTGCTGTTCTCCGGCCAGGTTGCCACCACCTGGGAGGCGCCGGACGGGGAAAACTACGATGTCCGGGTGCAGATTCCCGAAGCCCGCCGCGACACGGCGCTGCTCGACACCCTGACCGTTGCCGCCACCCGGCGCAGCGACGACGGCAACGCCCACATGGTGCCGCTGTCGGCGGTGGCGACGCGGGTCCCGGGCACCACGCCGCAGCGGGTGGAACGCTACGACCAGGCGCGCGAGGTCACGGTGACCGCCAACATCATCGGCGGCGACGCGCAGGCCGCCTACTCGGCCATCCAGGCCATCCTGGCCGATACCCGGCTGCCGGCCGGTTATTACACCGACTTCGGCGGCACCCAGCAGGACATGGCCGACTCGTTCGGCTATGCACTGCAGGCGCTGGCCATCGGCGTGATCTTCATCTACATGATCCTGTGCGCGCAGTTCCGCAGCTTCCTGCAGCCGGTCGCGATCATGATGTCGCTGCCGCTGGCCTTTGTCGGCGTGTTCATCGCCCTGCTGCTGTGGCGCAGCACGCTGAACATGTTCTCGGTCATCGGCGTCATCATGCTGATGGGGCTGGCAGCCAAGAACGGCATCCTGCTGGTCGACTTCATCAATCATGCGCGCCGCGAGGGCATGGACAAGGTCGCGGCGATCCGCGAGGCCGGCCGGGTACGGCTGCGCCCGATCCTGATGACCAGTTTCGCCATGATCTTCGGCATGCTGCCGCTGGCACTGGCGGTCGACGCCGGCAGCGAAGTGCGCGCACCGATGGCGCATGCGGTGATCGGCGGCATGGTGACTTCGACCCTGCTGACACTGATCGTGGTACCGGTGGTCTACTTCTACCTGGACAGCCTCGGTGCCTGGGTCGCCGGCAAGCTGGGCGGCCGGCGAAAGCAGAAAGCGGCGTAAGCGCGCGGCGGCACGATAAAATTTAACTGGTCAAAGCCGCCGTTTGCACCAATGATCGTCGTCCCTTTCCACGGCCCCGTTCATGCGCCCCTTCGCCCTTCGCCTGGCCGGCTACAGCCTGCTCGCCACCGCCCTGCTGACCGCTGCGGTGTTCTTCGCCTACATCGGCGTGCGCTACTACAAGCTGGACAGCCAGATGTATCGCTGGATGTCGGGCGAGGACGCGCGCGATACGCAGTGGAACCGGTCCGACCGCCAGGGCGGCGCGCTCGGTCTGACCGGCTACCGGATGGATATCGACGCCCGCGTCGTCCCCGGCATCGACAAGAACCTGTCCGGGCTGGCCTTCGACACCGACCACGACCGGCTGATCGCCGTCGTCAACCGGCCGGCGACGCTGTACACGCTGGACCGCAACGGCGAACCGACCGGCCGCTACCCGCTGCGGCACGGGCCTGATATCGAAGGCGTCGCCTACCTCGGCAACAACCGGGTCGCCCTGCTGCAGGAACGGAAGAACACCCTGCATATCGTGACCCTGCCGGCGCAGCCGGGGCCGATCGACATGGACAAGTCGAAGTCGCTGCGGCTCGACCTGTTCCCCGGCAGCAATGCCGGCTTCGAGGGCGTCGGCTACGACGCCGGACGCGACCAGCTGTATCTGGTCAAGGAACACTCGCCAAGCAAGCTGTACCGCATCGACGGCCTGCACGACGCCGATCCGGCGGCCATGACCCTGCGTCTGACCGATCTCAGCGCCTGGATCGACGGCTCGCTGCCGGCAACCGACCTCTCCAGCGTCGAATTCGTGCCCGGGCTCGACCACCTGCTGCTGCTCAGCGACGAGTCGTACCGGCTGATGGAGCTGGACCGCGACGGCCGGCCGGTCAGTTACCTCGACCTGCGCAGCACGCCGTTCCCGCACGCACGGGTGCCGCAGGCCGAGGGCATGGCCATCGGCCCGGACCGGACCATCTACGTGGTCAGCGAGCCGAATCTGTTCTACCGGCTGACCCCGCCGGCAGTGGCCGGCAACGGCAATGCCGGATGAATTGACCGTGCCGGGGGCAGGGACCGGCGCGGCACCGTATAATCGCGTCATTTCCCACCCGGTCTACGCCATGTCCCCGCTGAAAAACGATACTTTCCTGCGAGCGCTCGCGCGCCAGCCTGTCGAATACACCCCGGTCTGGATGATGCGCCAGGCCGGCCGCTACCTGCCGGAATACCGTGCCACCCGCGCCCGGGCCGGCGATTTCCTGTCGCTGTGCAAGGCGCCCGACCTGGCGACCGAGGTCACGCTGCAACCGCTGGAACGTTTCCCGCTCGACGCGGCGATCCTGTTCTCCGACATCCTCACCGTACCGGATGCCATGGGCCTGGGCCTGTACTTCGCCGAGGGCGAAGGCCCGCGCTTCGAGCGCCCGCTGCGCGACGAGGCCGCTATCCTCGCCCTGCCGCGCCCGGACATCGGCGCCGAGCTGCAGTATGTGCTGGATGCGGTATCGAGCATCCGCCGTGCCCTGGACGGCCGCGTGCCGCTGATCGGCTTCTCCGGCAGCCCGTGGACGCTGGCCTGCTATATGGTCGAAGGCGGCGGCTCCAGTGACTTCCGTCACGTCAAGACGCTGGCCTACGACCGCCCCGAGCTGATGCATCACCTGCTCGCCGTCACCGCCGACACCGTGACCGACTACCTGAACGCGCAGATTGCCGCCGGCGCGCAGGCCGTGCAGATCTTCGATACCTGGGGGGGGGCACTCGGCCATGCCGCCTACCGCGAATTCTCGCTCGCCTACATGCGCCGCGTGATCGCCGGCCTGACCCGCGAGTCGGAAGGCCGCAAGGTGCCGGTCATCGTCTTCACCAAGGGCGGCGGCCAGTGGCTGGACGCGATTGCCGATATCGGCTGCGATGCCGTCGGCCTCGACTGGACCACCGATCTGGCCGATGCCCGTCGCCTCGCCGGTGACCGTGTCGCGCTGCAGGGCAACTTCGACCCGGTCGCGCTGCATGCACGCCCGGCCGCCATCGAGGCCGAAGTCGCCCGCATCCTGGCCAGCTACGGCCAGGGCAACGGTCATGTGATGAACCTCGGCCACGGTATCGGCCAGACCGTGCCGCCGGAGCACGCCGCGGCCTTCGTCGACGCCGTGCACCGGCTTTCACGCCCGTACCACAGCTGATTCCCGCCGCCTGCGGGCGGCACTGCGACGGAACCGTGCCCTGCCGGTTCCGTCGCGTTTTTCCGCAATCCCGGCGCAGAAAAAGATTGACAATTGCAATCGGCGCTTCTTTTTTGTGTATAACTTGCGCTCGCGCCGTTCAGCCCTCCGGCCGTGCCCGCCAGGAAGTGACGAACGTCAACCTGCTGATTTAAAAAGACTTTAAATGTTGCACAAATTTTACGCAAAATAATGAGAGGCGCATTGGACGGGACTTGCCCCACGTCATTCCCTGCTTACGCACAGACTTATCCACAGCAGCTGTGCATAGCAGCCGCAAACCCAGCCAGCACGCGGTTTTGCCATGACTGATGCCAGCAGCAACACGATCATCCGGGTCGCGCTCGACGTGCCGCTGGACCGGACGTTCGACTATGCCGCGCCGGGTCCGCTCGCCATCGGCAGCCGGGTCAGCGTCGGTTTTGGCCCGAGGCAGATGGTCGGCATCGTGCTTGGCCACGCCACGCACAGCGAGTTCGACCTGAAACCGGCACGGCCGATCGAAGACAGGCTGCCGCCGCTGCCCGACGACTGGCTGGCGCTGGTGCGCTTCGCCGCCGACTACTATGCATGCGCGCCGGGACCGGCCCTGTTCACCGCGCTGCCGCCGGCCCTGCGCGCGCCGCGTCCGTTCATCCCCGCCCGCGACCCGCAGTACCGGCTGACGCCGGCCGGCCGCGACTGGCAGCCGCCCAGGCGTGCCGCCCGTCAGTGCGAACTGCACGCGGCACTGGCAGCGTCACCGCTGGCCCGCTCCAGCGCCCGCGCCATTGCCGCCGATGCCGGCCGCCGTCTCGACGACTGGCTGGCTGCCGGCTGGATCGAGGAAATCGACGATCAGCCGGCCGCGCTGACCCTCGGGCCGCTGCCGGCGCTGACTGTGGCCCAGCAGCAGGCGCTGGACCAGTTGCCGCGCGACGGCTTCTCGCCGACGCTGCTGTTTGGCATTACCGGCAGTGGCAAGACCGAAATCTACCTGCGCCGGATCGCCGAAACCCTGGCGGCCGGCCGCCAGGCACTGGTACTGGTGCCGGAAATCAATCTGACGCCGCAACTGGAATCGCGCTTCCGCGCCCGTTTCCCGAACACGGTCATTGCCTGCCTGAACTCCAGCCAGCCGGAACGGGCGCGCAGCGAAGCCTGGGTCGCCGCCTGGCAGGGCCGCGCCCGGCTGGTGATCGGCACCCGGCTCGGCGTGTTCGCTCCGCTGCCGGAACTGGGCCTGATCGTGGTCGACGAGGAGCACGACGCGAGCTTCAAGCAGCAGGACGGCCTGCGCTACTCGGCGCGAGATCTGGCAATCTGGCGCGCCCACCGCGCCGGGGTGCCGATCCTGCTCGGCTCGGCCACGCCGAGTCTGGAAAGCTGGCGCCATGCCGATGCCGGCCGCTATGGCCGGGTCGAACTGGCCGAACGGGCAACCGGCGCCGCGCTGCCGGCCATCCACCTGATCGACATCCGCCGCCTGCCGCTCGACGACGGCCTGTCCGTGCCGGCGATCGAGGCCCTGGCCCGCTGTCGCGACAAGGGCGAGGTCAGCCTGGTCTACCTGAACCGGCGCGGCTACTCGCCGGCGCTGTCCTGCACTGATTGCGGCTGGATCGCCGGCTGCCCGTCATGCAGTGCCAAACTGGTGCTGCACCTGCGCGAGCGCCAGTTGCGCTGCCATCACTGCGGCCATCACCAGCCGGTTCCGCACGCCTGTCCCGACTGCGGCAATCCCGATCTGAAGCCACTGGGCCAGGGCACGCAGCGGGCCGAGGCCGCGCTGACGCGCGTGCTGCCCGGCGCGCGCATCCGCCGCATCGACCGCGACACCGTCAGCCACCGCGATGCCTGGGCCGAGGTCTATCAGGCCATCCACGACGGCGAGGTCGATGTGCTGGTTGGCACGCAGATGCTGGCCAAGGGCCACGACTTCCCGACCCTGAGCCTGGTGGTGGCGCTGAATACCGACGGCGGCCTGTACAGCGCTGATTTCCGCGCCAGCGAAACCCTGTTCTCGCAGCTGATGCAGGTGGCCGGCCGCGCCGGTCGCGCCGAACGGCCGGGCACGGTGCTGGTGCAGACGCAATTGCCGGAACACCCGCTGTACCAGGCGCTGTGCCGGCATGACTATCCGGGCTTTGCCGCCACGCTGCTGGACGAGCGGAAACAGACCGACATGCCGCCGTACTGCCACCAGTTCGTGGTGCGGGCGGACAGCGAAAAGCTGGCCGACGCGCGCGCCTTCCTCGGCGCGCTGGTCGCGGCGCTGCCGGCCATCGACGGTGTGTGCGTCTACGATCCGATCACGGCTTCGATGGTACGGCTGGAAGGGCGCGAACGCGCCCAGGTACTGGTGCAGTCGGCACAGCGCGGGCCGCTGCGCCGCATGCTGGCCGAACTGACGGCGCAGGCGCCGGTGCTGGCAAAACCGTATGGCCGCCATCTGCGCTGGAGCGTGGACGTCGACCCGCTGGAGCTGTAACCGCGTTCAGGAATGGCGCGGGGCCAGCCCGTGCTCGACCGCGTACACCGCTGCCTGCACCCGGCTGCTCAGGTTCAGTTTCTTCAGAATGTTCTGCACATGGATCTTGACCGTGCTCTCGGCCAGATCGAGGTCACGCGCAATTTCCTTGTTGCTCTCGCCACAGGCGAGATGGCCGAGGATTTCGCGTTCGCGCGGCGTCAGCCGGCCGCTTTCGCCGGCTTCCGCCGGTCGCTTGTCGCCGGCACGGAACTGCTGCATCAGCTTGGTGGTCATCGCCTCGCTCATGACCGACTCGCCGGCCGCCGCGCGCAGAATGGCCCGCTTCAGGAACTCGGCGTCGATATTCTTCAGCAGATAACCGCGAGCGCCCTTCTGCAACGCGGCGGTCAGATCCTCGGCGTCCTCGGACACGGTCAGCATGACCACCGCCAGCGCCGGCTGGTCCTGCAGTATCAGTCCCAGCGCCTCGATGCCGGACAGTCCCGGCATGTTCAGGTCAAGCAACACCACATCCGGCTGCAGCGCCAGCGCCCGCTTGACACCCTCGGCACCGTCCGCCGCCTCGCCGACCACTTCGAATTCGGACTGCCGCGACAGCAGCGCCTTGACGCCGCTGCGGAACAGGGTGTGGTCGTCGATCAGCAGAACCCGGATGGGTGCGGTCATTTTCTGTGTCCTTGCAAGCAGAGTTGAACGTTCATGCCACCTGGCGATTTTCTTCGGCCAGCTTGAGCTCCAGCCGGGTTCCCCGCCCGGGCTCCGGCCGGATGGCCAGTTCCATGCCGGCCCGGTGCGCGCGTTCACGCATGATATTCAACCCATAGTGGTTTTCCGGCGACGAATCGAGAATGGCCGGGTCGAAGCCGACGCCATCGTCATGGATCGACAGCATAAGCCGGGCTTCGTCTTCCAGTCTCACTTCCACGTGCGTCGCCTGTGAATGCTTGCGAATATTGGACAGCGCTTCCTGGACGATAAACAGCAGCTGCAGCTGCTGGTCCGGCGACAGCGGCGCGCCGAATCCCTCGCGATGGAACACGACCGCCACCCCGGTCTGGCGACGGAACTTGTCGAGCAGATTGCCGATGGCGTCGCCCAGATCCTCGGCGCCAAGCCGGGCGCGGAAGTTGTTCAGCAGTTCGCGCACGTCCTCGTAGCTTTCCTGCACGCCGGCCCGAATCGCCGTCAGCGCCTCGCGCGTCGACTCGTCGTCACGGTCGTTGATGGCGACTTCCAGCATCTGCGCCTGCAGGTTCAGGTAGGACAGGCCCTGGGCGATCGAGTCGTGCAGGCCCTGGGCGAACAGGTTGCGCTCTTCCAGCACCGCCAGCTCGCGGGCCTTGGTCGACAGGCGCAGGTTCTCGATCGCGACCGCCAGCCGCTGCCCCAGCACTTCGAACAGCTGGATGTCCTGGCGGGTAAAGATGTGCGCGCGACGGAAGAACAGGTTGAACACCCCGAGCGACGGCTCGCCGCTGCCGATCGGGAACACCGACACCACGTTGTAGCCCTCGTCGTGACAGCCGCTGGCAATCGGCACGCTGCCGTCCAGCGCCTCGATGCGGGTCACGCCGCGCGCGCCATCACCGCACAGACAGTAGTTGACGTGAATGCAGCGCTCGCGCTGGGTCATGCCGCTGGAAACGCCGCGATGCGCCGCCATGTGCATGACGTCGTGCGCCGGGTCGACCAGACGCACGATGCCGCCGTCGGCGCCGGCCACTTCGATGACCCGGTGCAGGAAGCCCTCGGTCATTTCGTCCACGGTACTGGCCCGGTTCAGCAGCGCGGCCATTTCGTACATCGCCGACAGTTCGCGGTTGCGCCGCTCCAGCGACGCCGTCTTTTCCGCCACGCGCGCTTCCAGCGTCGCGTGCGCGCCGGCCAGACTGGACGCCATGCGGTTGAAGCCGCGCGCCACCTCGCCGAACTCATCGTCGCTCTCGATGGCGACCTTGGCCGCATAATCACCGACCGTCAGCCGGCGCATCGCCGACGACAGCTGCTCGAGCGGACGGATGACGATCAGGAACAGCAGATAGATCACGGCACAGGTCATGGCGATCGCCATCAGGCCCAGCGCCACCTGGCACAGCCGCAGCCACTCGGTCTTGCGCGCATTGTCGATTTCCAGCTGCATGACGAAGCGGTCGATCTGGCCGACCAGCGAGGCCAGCCGGGTGCCGTGCTCCTGCGAGAACGGGCTGCCGGCGCCACCGCTGATGTCGAGCGCCCGCAGCAGCTCCGGCCGGACCTGGTCGCGCCAGTACAGGCTGACGCCGACCAGCTGGTTGCGGATGCCGATTTCGTTCGGCACCGCCAGCGGGCGATTGCGGTCGCCGCGCTGCAGGGTCGCCAGGATATGGTCGAATTCGTCGATATGGCCGGTGATCACCGCACGCGGCAGATGGCCCTGGCGGTAGCTCTCCAGCTCGAATGCCAGCCGGTAGCTGCGCATGCGCAGGCTGCCGGCGTCATTGATGGCGGCACCGCTGCCTTCCAGTTGCCAGGACAGCAGCAGTGTCGCGCCGATGGCGGCCAGCGCCAGACACATGACCACGCTGAGGATGGCCACGATGCGGAAAGTCAGGCGCCGGGACAGCGGTACGCTGCCCAGCCCGGGGGTCGATGTCATGGGGCGCTCCGGCATGCCGCCCGGCAGGCTCAGCGCTTCTCGATCGGACAGACCAGCGGCATGAACTGGCGCGTGTCCAGGTCATAGCCGTGCAGGGCACCGTCGCGAATGTCGAAGTACCAGCCGTGCAGGCTCAGTGTGTGCGCCGCGACCCGGTCGCGGATCCACGGATAGGACATCAGGTTGTCGAGCGAGATCAGGATCGACTGCCGCTCGGCGATCGCCAGCTGGGCCGCCGGGTCGCACTCGGCGTAATGGCTGTGCACATAGTCGCGGACCGGCTCGGCGATCGACAGCCACTTGGCGAGGAAGCCGCCATTGCCCGGATTGTCGGTGATGCCGTCCATCAGTGCGCGGATGCCGCCGCAGCAGCCGTGGCCGAGCACGATGATGCGTGCGATGCCGAGCACGTTGACCGCGTATTCGAGGGCGGCAGACACGCTGTGGTGGGTCTCGTGGCTCGGGTCTTCACACGGCGGGACCAGGTTGGCGATATTGCGGACGACAAACAGTTCGCCCGGCTCGCAACCGGTCAGCATCATCGGGTCGACACGGCTGTCGGCACAGCTGATGATCATGGTGGCCGGGTTCTGTCCGTACTTGAGTTCGTCGAACAGCGCTTCGTTCGGCGCGAAATAGTTTTCCTGGAAACGGCGGAAGCCTTGCAGGAATCGATCGAGCCCTTGCTGCATCAATACTCCAATCAACCGCCGGTCATCGACATGAAGCGCACGAGTTTTTGCGGTTTCCCGTCAAACTCGTGCCGTTCGGGCTTCAGCTCGATCCCCTGGCGGATGGCGGCAATCAGATCGTCGTCGCTGGCGCCGCCGCGAAGCAGCGGGCGAAACTCGACTTTCTCATCCTGCCCCAGACAGAGGTAGAGCGTCCCGTCGACCGACAGGCGGACACGGTTACAGGTTGCACAGAAGTGCTGTGACATCGGCGTTATCACGCCGAGGGTAAAAGTACCGTCCGCCGTACACCAGTAGCGTGCCGGCCCGCCGCCGAGTTCCGCCACCTGCGGCACCAGGCCGAAGCGGGAAACCAGCCGGCCGAGCACCGGTTGCAGGTCCAGATAATGGGCGCTGCGGCCGGTGTCGCCCATCGGCATGGCTTCGATCAGGCGCAGGATGAAACCGTGCTCGATCGCAAACGCCACCATATCCTCGATTTCGGCATCGTTGACGCCATCCATCGCCACCATATTGAGCTTGATCGGCGCGAGGCCGGCCTGCTTGGCGGCCATCAGACCGGCCATCACCGCCGGCAGGCTGTCGCGTCCGGTGACCTGGGTCACGCAGTCGCGGCGCAGCGAGTCGAGGCTGACATTGATGCGGTCGAGGCCGGCCGCCTTCAGCGGCGCCGCATGGCGGGCCAGCTGGGTGGCATTGGTCGACAGCGACAGATCGGTCAGACCGTCGATGGACTTCAGCCTTGCGGCCAGCTCGCCGATGCCATGACGCAGCAAGGGCTCGCCGCCGGTCAGGCGGATACGGCGGGTGCCGAGCGAAACGAACAACCGCGCCAGCCGTTCGATCTCGTCGAAGGTCAGCCAGTGTTCGGGTTGCTCGAACCCTTTGAAACCTTTGGGGATACAGTAGCTGCACCGAAGGTCGCAGCGGTCGGTCACCGATAGCCGGACATATTCGATGCTGCGTCCAAAGCGGTCTTGCAGCATGACGGGCTCCGAAGCGGGCATATAGCCGGATTGTAGATGGCCGGTCCGGCCGCGAGAGCCGGTCGGAAGACGGAGACGGTACTACTTAGTAACTATCGACCGCGACGGGGGGCCGCACGGTCGGCGGCCGGGATTTTCCCGTGTTTTAGACCGCTTCCGCAACAGGGTTTTGTCCTACAGCCTGAGCAATATCACCGCCAGCAGTGCTGCCACCAGGACGGACAGGCAGATCAGCAGGGCATTCTGCTTCTTCTGTTCGCGCATCAGCAGCAGATAGCCGTCGGTCAGCAGACGCTGGGTATCGCCGGACAGCGCGGCGTCCAGCTTGCGCGGAATCGACGGCAGCAGCGTCGCCCACGCCGGCGCCTCTTTCTTCAGCTGCTTCCACAGCCCGCGCACACCGACCTGCTCGTTCATCCAGCGCACCAGGAACGGCTTGGCAGTCGCCCACAGATCGAGGTCGGGATCGAGCTGGCGCCCCAGTCCCTCGATATTGAGCAGCGTCTTCTGCAGCAGCACCAGTTGCGGCTGGATCTCGACATTGAAGCGGCGGCTGGTCTCGAACAGGCGCAGCAGCACCAGGCCGAACGAGATCTGCGACAGCGGCCGCTCGAAGATCGGCTCGCACACCGTGCGCACCGCCGCCTCCAGCGCCTCCACCCGGGTGTCCGCAGGCACCCAGCCGGATTCGATGTGCGCCGCCGCCACGCGATGGTAGTCGCGGTTGAAGAAGGCGAGAAAATTCACTGCCAGATAGTGCTTGTCGTACTCGGTCAGCGAACCGACGATGCCGAAGTCCAGCGCGATATAGCGCCCGTCATCGGCGACGAAGATATTGCCCGGGTGCATGTCGGCATGGAAGAAACCGTCGCGAAACACCTGGGTAAAGAAAATCTCGACGCCAAAGCGCGACAACTGCTTGAGATCGACGCCACGCTCGCACAGCAGGTCGATCCGGCTGATCGGCATGCCGTCCATCCACTCCATGGTCAGCACATCGCGCGCGGTCCAGTCCCAGAACACCTCGGGCACGACCAGCATGTCCGACCCGGTGAAATTGCGCCGCAACTGGCTGGCATTGGCCGCCTCGTGCATCAGATCGAGTTCGTCATGCAGATAGGTATCGAACTCGGCCACGACCTCGCGCGGCCGCAGCCGCTTGCCGTCGCGCGACAGCCGCTCGACCCAGCCGGCCAGCATCCGCATCAGCGACAGGTCCTGCTCGATCACCGGCAGGATGTCCGGCCGCAGCACCTTGACCGCCACTTCGCGCCCGTCGTGCAGCGTGGCGCGGTGGACCTGGGCGACCGAGGCGCTGGCGACCGGCACGTCGTCGAAGCGGGCGAACAGCACATCGACCGGCTGGCCGAGGCTGGCCTCGATCACCCGGCGCGAAATCGCGCCGTCAAACGGCGGTACGCGATCCTGCAGGCGGGCCAGCTCGTCGGCATAAGCGGCCGGCAGCAGATCGCGGCGGGTCGACAGCACCTGGCCAAACTTGATGAAAATCGGCCCCAGGCTTTCCAGCGCCAGCCGCACCCGCACCGGCAGCGGCGCGGACAGGTCGCGCGGCAGCGGCATCAGTCGTGACAGCCATTTCAGCAGGCGCAGGCGCGGATGGGCAAAGAACAGTTCATCCAGGCCATGGCGGTAGAAGGTGCAGGCGATTTTCGTGGAGCGGAAGAGCGGCATGAGCAATCGATATCGGTGCGCCACTGGCGCGCAAGAGAAATGGCCGCGCGAGCGCAGGCCAGGCCCGGTCCGGCGGAAAAAGGAACAGCGTCAGCGCGGCTTCGCGCCCAGCAGGCGTTCGATGCGCTTGTCCAGCCGTTCGACGGCATCACGCGCATCGTCGACCTGGAGACAGAAGCCCGCGACATCATGCCGGCGGGCGACCAGCGGCACTTCGTCGCGCCAGTGCTCTACCAGGCTGCGACCGAGACGGACGGCGATCTCGCCCTTGAAGCCCAGCAGGCCACGCGCGGCCCCCGCCACCCGGGCGGCGGCCATGTCGCCCATGACCCGCGACAGGTCCTCGACCGCATCCCACTGCAGGCGCCCGGCCAGGCGCGCCAGTTGCGCCGCCAGTTCGGCATCGCCATGCAGTTCGACATCGGCCGGGCCGAGCGGGCTGCCGGACAGGCGGCGCAAGGCCGTGCCGGCGCCGAGCCGCACCACCGCCTCCGGCTCGCCGCTCGTCTTTGCCCAGTAGCCGTCCTCGCACACCACGCCGCTGACGGCGAACGGCGTCAGCTCGACCCGCACCCGCCGGCCGGCCAGCGCGGCAAAATCGGCGCGCAGCGCCGGTTGCTGGGCCAGCAGGTGGTTGAATACGGCGATTTGCGGTCTGTGCATGGCGGCTTTCGGGTCGGGTCAGTCGCGCAGGGAAATGACGGGCCAGTCATGCGCTTCGGCATGGGCACGCAGGAATTCGTCCGGATCGACGGCCACCGGGTGGCTGACCCGGCTCATCAGCGGGATGTCATTGCGCGAGTCGCTGTAGAACCAGCTGCTGTCGAACGCATCGAGCCGGCTGCCGCGCGCGGCCAGCCATTCGTCCAGGCGGGTGATCTTGCCGTCCTTGAAGCTCGGCGTGCCGCTCGGGCGGCCGGTGAAGCGGCCGTCGGCGCCCTGCTCCAGTTCGGTCGCGATCAGGTGTTCGACCCCGAGTTCGCGGGCGATCGGCTCGGTGATGAAACGGTTGGTGGCGGTCACGATCACCACCAGATCGCCCTGCGCCTGGTGGGCGGCGACACGTTCGCGGCCGAGGCGGGTGATGATCGGCTTGATGTGCACGTCCAGGTATTCGGCATGCAGCGCATCCAGTTCATCGCGGTCGCGGTCGGCGAGCGGCTTGAGCTGGAAGTCGAGGAAAGCATCGATATCGAGGGTGCCGTCGCGATACTGCTGGTAGAAGCGGTCGTTCTCGCGATGGTAGTACTCGGCATCGAGCAGGCCCTTTCCGATCAGGAAACGCGGCCATTCCACATCGGAATCGCCAGCCAGCAAGGTATTGTCGAGATCGAACAGGGCAAGATTCATCGTGTCAGCTTTGCATGCAGGATATTTTTCACGAACGGAACGGTGATCGGCTTGCGCAGCGCCAGCGAATAGTGGTCCAGCGCATCGATCATCGCCACCAGGGAAGACATGTCGCGCCGCCAGTGGGTCAGCAACCAGCGGATCACGTCGTCAGGCACATCGACCAGGCGCATCTGCGCATGGCGCTTCAGCGCGGCAAACTTGTCCGCGTCACTCATGGCCTGGACCTGGAACACCAGCCCCCAGCCAAGTCGCGTGCGCAGGTCGTCGCGCAGTTTCAGTTGCAGCGGGGCGGCGCGGCCAGCGGTCAGCAACTGGCCCTCGCCGCCATCCTTCAGCGAATTGAAGATCGAAAACAGGGTGATCTGGTCGTCGGGTTCGAGATCGTCGACATGGTCGACCGCCACGCAGCGCGCCTCGCGTGCAAAGTCGGGCAGCTTCTCCGCCCGGGCATCGAGATAGATCGCCGCGCGACCGACCGCGTTCGCGTGTTCGACCCACTGCTGCAGCAAGTGGGTCTTGCCGACGCCGGGCGCGCCCCACAGGTATATGAATCGCTCGCCGGCCGGGTCGGTCAGCGCAGCGATGATCTGCCTGTTGTGCTCGGCGATGAAGTGGTCAAAGGCCGGCGCGGGGGGCGGGGTGAGGTCGAGTACGAGCTGATCCAACGCAGTATCTGGGTAGCGAAGCGGTTAGCGGGCCGGTTTCGGGACGGGCGGCTCGCCCGTCCGCTGCTCAATCGTGCCCGGCAGGGATACGCGTGATTCTACGCTGATACCAGCGCGACGCGTAGTAGCGGACCATGCCCTCCTGCCACAGCACCCGCAGCACCGCCGATACCGGCAGCGCCAGCAGCACGCCGACAAAGCCGAACAGTGTGCCGAACGCCATCAGGGCGAAGATCACCAGCGCCGGATGCAGGCCGATGCGGTCGCCGACCAGTTGCGGGGTGATGATGAAACTTTCCAGCGTCTGCGCCACCGCGTACACGCCCCACACCATCGCCAGCCCCTCGAACGAGCCGAACTGCAGGATGGCGGCCAGCGTGGCGAGCAGCACGCCGATAAAGGCCCCCACATACGGAATGCACACCAGCAGCCCGGCGACCACGCCGATGGCGAAGCCGGAATCCAGCCCGACCAGCCACCAGCCAAGTCCGTACAGCGCGGCCATGATCACCATGACCGTCAGTTGCCCGCGCAGGAACTCGCCAACCATGTGATCGACCTTGCCGAGGACTTCGCCGACACCGGGACGCCAGCGCGGCGGCAGCAACTGGCCCAGGCGGGCGACGATGCCATGCCAGTCGCGCAGCAGATAGAACGCCAGGATCGGGGTCAGGAACAGATTGGACAGGAACACGATCAGCGCCAGCCCCTGGCTGGTCAGCGCCGGCAGCGTGCGTTCCAGCGCCTGACGCAGCCCGCCGACATTGCGCACGATGGCATCGCGCAGCGAGGTGCCATTGAAATGGACCGCAATGTCGAGCTTTGCCGCCAGCCACGGCGACACCGTGTGCTCCAGCCAGTCGACCAGCGTCGGCATGCGTTCGGACAGCCCCTGCACCTGCTGGATGAACATCGGCACGATCAGCAGCAACAGCAGCGACAGCAGCAGCGCCACCGCCACCAGCACCAGCGTGGTCGCCAGCGCGCGGTTGAGACCGCGCCGCGCCAGCGCGTCCACGGTCGGCACCGCCATATAGGCCAGCGCAGCGGCGGCCAGGAACGGAACCAGCACCTCGGTCAGCGACCACAGCAGCCACAGGACCAGCGCGGTGAGCAGATAGGGCCACACCCGGACGGGGGGCCTGGAAGATTTGCGGCGGATGCGCGACATGTTCGGTAAAATGCGGGGGAAATTGGCGGGAATCGGAATCACGCGCGTCGCCCGCTCGTGCGGGCGGCCTTGCCGCCGTGATCATGCGCCACGGCGCGTCGCGGGCGGCTCAGGGGGATATATACCTGAACTGCGCCCCGTTGCCGCGAAGAATCTGTCATCGGCCCGGCCGGCGACAGGCAGTCCCAACATTGTCATTGAGCAAGAAAGCGAGTCTCTCGTGAGTCAGTCCCTGAGCTACCGCGACGCGGGCGTCGACATCGACGCCGGCGACCAGCTGGTCGAAAACATCAAGCCGTACGCCAAGCGGACCCTGCGTCCGGAAGTGCTGGGCGGCATCGGCGGCTTCGGCGCGCTGATCGAGATCAGCAAGAAATATCAGGAACCCGTGCTGGTGTCCGGCACCGATGGCGTCGGCACCAAGCTGAAACTGGCTTTCGAGTGGAACCGCCACGACACGGTCGGCATCGATCTGGTCGCCATGAGCGTCAACGACATCCTGGTCCAGGGGGCGGAACCGCTGTTCTTCCTCGACTACTTCGCCTGCGGCAAGCTCGACGTGCTGCAAGCCACTGACGTGATCAAGGGCATTGCCGCCGGCTGCGAACAGGCCGGCTGCGCACTGATCGGCGGCGAAACCGCCGAAATGCCGGGCATGTACCCGTCCGGCGAATACGATCTGGCCGGCTTCGCCGTCGGCGTGGTCGAAAAGAGCAAGGTCATTACCGGCCGCAGCATCGGCCCCGGTGACGTGGTGCTGGGTCTGGCATCGAACGGCGCGCACTCGAACGGCTATTCGCTGGTGCGCAAGATCCTCGACCTGAAGCAACCCGATCTCGACGCCCCGTTCGATGGCGAGCGCTCGCTGCGCGACGCGGTGATCGCGCCGACCCGCATCTACGTGAAGCCGCTGCTGGCGCTGATGCAGTCGCTGCCGGTCAAGGGCATGGCCCACATCACCGGCGGCGGCATCACCGAGAACGTGCCGCGCGTGCTGCCCGACAATGTCGTCGCCCAGATCGACGCCGCCAGCTGGGCGCTGCCGAAGCTGTTCCAGTGGCTGCAGAGTGCCGGCAATGTCGAATCGCACGAAATGTACCGCACCTTCAACTGCGGTATCGGCATGGTGGTGATCGTTGCCGCCGAACACGCCGACGCCGCCGTGGCGCAGCTGTCCGCCGCCGGTGAAACCGTCCACCGCCTTGGCCTGATCCGCGCCCGTCAGGGCGACGAGCACCAGACCCAGGTGGCCTGAGCCCGTCCCGGGGCGCCAGGTCCGGCGCCCGTTCCGCCCCCGCCCCGGCGGGGAGAGGCTGTTTCGCTCGTCCGTTCTGCGTGGTGAGTGTTCATCTGGCCGCTGTTGCCCGCACGGTAACAGCGCTTTTCATTTATCACGCTAGTATGAGGAGGTCATTGCGGCCTCCGCTGCTGCCGGCGCCCTGTTCCACATGAAAAACATCGTCATCCTGATTTCCGGTCGCGGATCGAACATGCAGGCCATCGTCGAGGCCGGCATTCCCGGCGCGCGCATCGCCGCCGTGATCTCCAACCGCGCCGACGCCGCCGGCCTGGCCTGGGCGGCCGCGCGCGGCATCGCCACCGAGGCGCTGGACCACACCGCCTACCCCGACCGCCCGGCCTTCGACAGCGCCCTGGCCGCCGTCATCGACCGCCATCAGGCCGATCTGGTGGTACTGGCCGGCTTCATGCGCATTCTGACCCCGGACTTCACCAGTCATTACGCCGGCCGCATGATCAACGTCCATCCGTCGCTGCTGCCGGCTTTCTCCGGCCTGCATACCCACCAGCGCGCCATCGATGCCGGCTGCGCCGTTGCCGGCGCCACCGTGCACTTCGTGACCGCCGAACTCGACCACGGCCCGATCGTGGCCCAGGGCGTGGTGCCGGTGCTGCCGGACGACAGCGCCGCCTCGCTGGCCGAGCGCGTACTGCGCATCGAGCACCGGCTGTATCCGCAGGCCGTGCGCTGGTTCGTCGAGGACCGGCTGCACATCAACGGCCACCGGGTCGAAGTCCGCGACGTCGAACCGGCCGCCCGCGCCCTCGTGGCGCTGGACTGAGACGGAGACCGGCATGACACGACGCGGACAGTGGGCTCTGGCCGTGGTGCTGTCGCTGCTGGTCCATTCCGTTCTGCTGGCCGAAGGCTGGCGCTGGCAGTGGCCGTTTTCCGAGACCGATCCGGTCCTGGTCAAGCCGCTGACCATCGAGCTGTATTCGCAGCAGGTGCTCGACAGCGCCGCCGCCCCGCGTCTGGCTGCCGCCGCGCCGCCGCCACCGGCCATTGCCGTCGGTGACGCCACGCTGCCGCCGCCGAAAAAGAAACCACGCAAGAAACTGCTGCCGCCAACCTCCCCCCGCACGACGGAAGAAGCGCCGGCCACGCCGGCCGATGCGCCCCCCGCCGACGATGCCTCCCCGCCAGCGGACGAAGCCCCCCCGGCAGAAGACCCGGGCGACATCGGCCGTCGCGACAAGCCGTTTGCCGACTCCGGCGACGGCAAGGACGCCACCCCGCCGGCCGACGACACGCCGGCGGCAAAGACCGATGCGATGTCGCGCCGCTTCCCGGACCACGCCACGCTGACCTATGAGGTGTTCTACGGTGCCTTTCTGGCCGGCAGCGGCGATATCGAATGGAGCAAGACCCCGGGCGGCTACCGGCTGGACGTCCGCCTGCACCCGGTATTCGGTCCGCGACTCGGCTACAGCAGCCAGGGAAGCATCGGCCCGAACGGGCTGAGACCGTCGCATTTCGAGGCCACCCGGGGCGACCAGGTGCGCGAGACCGCCGACTTCGACTGGGAGGCGAAGGTGCTGACCTATGGCCGCGGCGACAAGAAAACGGCCCCGCTGGAAGACGGCGCGCAGGACGTATTCAGCGTCGCGTTCCAGATTGCGCTGAAAGGCGGCAAGTCGTTGAACAAGAACGTACAGGTGACGACCGGCAAGAAGGTTTATCATTACCCCCTTTCCGTCGTCGGAGACGCCGACGTCGATGTCGACCGGAAAATTCCCGCCGTGCTGGTTCGCAGCCTGTCCGACGGTGACACGGTCGAATTCTGGATCGCGCCCGATTATCACAACTTCCCGCTCCGCATCCGCATGCAGGACAGCGAGAAGACAATCGACATGAAACTCATCAGGCTGAAGGTCGGAAATGAAATCCGGCTGGAGCGCCCCAAACAAGACAAGTCACACAATGCCAATTAGTGCCGCTCAATTCGACGCTGTGGTCGACGCGCTTCGCCGTGTCCTGCCCTGCGACCGCCCCGCCGACACCGTGCTGTCGGCCTGGTTCCGTGACCAGCGCCGTCTCGGCGCCACCGATCGCCACCTGGTGGCCGAAACCGTCTTCGCCGTCCTGCGCCGCCGCGCGTTCCTGACCGCGCTGACCCAGCCGAACCCGACACCGAAGCGGCTGGCCATTGCCAGCCTGGTCAAGGTGCGCGGCCTCAATCTGCGCGAGCTGGAAGGCATCCTGACCGAGGCGGAGAAAAAATGGGCCGGCGAGCTGAAAGGCACGACGCCGGAACTGACGCTGGCCGAACGCGCCGAGCTGCCGGACTGGGTCGCGACCCAGCTCCAGGACGCCGGCCTGTCCGACGACGAACTGCTCGCACTGGGCCAGAGCATGCAGAACAGCGCGCCGCTCGACCTGCGCGTCAACACCATCAAGGCCCGCCGCGAAGACGTGGCCGTCCAGCTGGCCCGCGACGGCATCGACGCCCAGCCGACCCCGATGTCGCCGTTCGGTCTGCGCATCAAGGGCAAGCCGGCAGTCAACCGCCATCCGCTGTTCACCGAAGGGGCGTTCGAGGTCCAGGACGAAGGCAGCCAGCTGCTCGGCCTGCTGCTGGCGCCGCGCCGCGGTGAAATGGTGGTGGACTTCTGCGCCGGCGCCGGTGGCAAGACGCTGATGCTCGGCGCGATGATGGCATCGTCCGGCCGGCTGTACGCGTTCGACGTGTCGGAAAAGCGGCTGGCCAACCTGAAGCCGCGTCTGGCCCGTTCCGGCCTGTCCAATGTCCACCCGCAACTGATCCAGGGCGAGAACGACAGCAAGATCAAGCGTCTGGCCGGCAAGGTCGACCGGGTTCTGGTCGACGCGCCGTGTTCCGGCCTCGGCACGCTGCGCCGCAATCCGGATCTGAAATTCCGCCAGTCGCCGGAATCGGTCGCCCAGCTGAATGTCACCCAGGCCAGCATCCTTGCCCACGCCGCCCGCCTGCTGAAGAACGGCGGCCGCCTGGTCTATGCAACCTGCTCGATCCTGCCGTCCGAGAACGACGCCATCATCGACGCCTTCCTGGCCGCCCACCCCGATTTCGTCGAACTGCCGGCCAATGTGCTGCTGGCCGAACAGCGGGTCGAGCTCGATACCGGCACCCGCCTGCGGCTGAATCCGCGCGACCACGGCTGCGACGGCTTCTTTGCCGCCGTGCTGGAACGCCGCATTCCCAAACCGGTCTACCCGCAGGACGCCGAACTGGACGAACCGGCCGGGAACGCAGCGGAAGACAGCCCGGCAGAGTAAGCCGGCTCACCAAGCGCTCACGATGCCTCGCCAGCCGGCGAGGCATTTTTCATTCTGCCGTCACGACACCGGGCACCACCCACTGCAACGGCATCCGATTTGCATCCGACGCCCTGACGATATAAATTCAGTAATTACTAATATGAAGATAGTCCCGCCGCGGCCATGCAACGGAACCTGCTCCGCCCGCCTCCCCCGAGGAAGCCACCGTACAACGAAGCCACACGCATGAATCGCCGCCTCCGCTACTACTATCTGTCGTGGGCCCTGTTCCGGCGCCGGCTTGCCCTGTGGACCAGCGCCATCCTGATCGGTGTGGCCGGCATCCTGTTCATGCTCGGCTCGCGCGCGGTCGATGCGCTGTTCCTGCAGGTGTACGCCGTGTCACCGTGGCTGTCGCTGGCCTGGACTCCGGCCTTCTTCGTGCTGTCGATCTGGCTGATCCGCACCGTCTGTCCCGACGCCGGTGGCGGCGGCATCTCGCAGACCATCGCCGCGCTGGACCGCCGCGGTGCGGCATTGCGCGACCGGGTGCTGACGCTGAAGGCCGCCGGGGTCAAACTGGTCGCCACGCTGATCGGCATCGGTGCCGGCGGCACGTTCGGCTATGAAGGCCCGATCGTCCACGTCGGCGCCGCGCTGACTTACGCCATCGGCAAGTTCAACCACATCACCAGCGAGGGCGTCGCCCGCAGCCTGATCCTCGCCGGCGGCGCCGCCGGTGTGGCCGCCGCCTTCAACACCCCGCTGGCCGGCATCGTGTTCGCCATCGAGGAAATGCATCGCGGCTTCGAGCACCGAGCCAGCGGCGTCATGCTGATCGCCGTGATCCTGTCCGGTCTGGTCACCATGGCCGTCTTCGGCAACTACGACTACTACGGCGTCGCCTCGATCCATTTCCGCGCCATCGGCACCCAGCAGATCGTCGCCGTCATCCTGACCGGCCTGATCTGTGGCGGCTTTGGCGGTCTGACCGCGCGCATGCTGATCGCCATCTCGTCCGGCAGCACGCACTGGATCTTCCGCCAGCGCACCCACCGCCCCTATCTGTTTGCCGGCAGCTGCGGGCTGGCGATTGCCGTGATCGGCCTGTCGACCCACGGCCTGAGCTTCGGTACCGGCTATGAACAGGCCAAGCTGCTGCTGGAAGGCGGCGGCGGCCAGGAAATGGACTACTTCGGCATTACCAAGTTGTGTACGCTGGTGCTGTCGCAGCTGTCCGGCGTAACCGGCGGCATGCTGGCACCGTCGCTGACCATCGGCGCCGGCTTCGGCCACGATATCGGCCGCTACCTGCCCGAGGTGCTGCCGCAGGCGATGGTGCTGCTCGGCATGGTCGGCTACTTTGCCGGCCTCAGCCGTTCGCCGCTGACCGGTCTGGTAGTAGTGATGGAAATGACCGACTCGTCGTCGATGGTGATCCCGCTGATGGTCACCGCGCTGCTGGCGTCCGGGGTGTCGCGGCAGATCTGTCGCCAGGGGCTGTATGACGCGCAGGCCAGGCTGCTGCTGCTCGCACTGCGGCGCGAACAGCAGGCCGCCGCCGACAAGCCTTGATGCCGGCCAGGAAAAAACGGGGATGCGTTGACCGTGCCGAGCCGCTGCGGATAAAATCCGACTGAATCAGTCAACCATTCTTCAGGACACCGCACCATGCGCGACGTGCAAGCCGAAATCCGCCAGGTCATCACCGAACATCCGGTGGTCCTGTTCATGAAGGGCACCGCCCAGTTCCCGCAGTGCGGCTTCTCCGCCAAGGCGGTGCAGATCGTCAAGGCCTGTGGTGTCGACCGCCCGGCCACCGTCAACGTGCTGGAAGACCCGGAAGTCCGTCAGGGCATCAAGGACTTCTCGAACTGGCCGACCATCCCGCAGCTGTACGTGAACGGCGAGTTCGTCGGCGGCTCGGACATCATGACCGAGCTGTTCCAGTCCGGCGAACTGCAAAAAATGATCGGCGCCGCCGCCTGACCCGGGCGGAAGGGGCGAGAGTCAATACCTTTCGTCCCCATTCCACCAGAGTTTGACTACAAGCTCGCTAGGCAGCCGGGTTTGGCTGTAGAATCCTGCCCCAAGCCAAAATACACCTGTCGTCCGGCAGCGCACCGCGCTGCCGGTGTTGTATCCGGGGCAAGGAAATCATGAATCTGACCATCGTCAAACATCCGCTGGTGCAGCACAAGCTCGGCTTGCTGCGCGAAGGCAATATCAGTACCAACAAATTCCGCACGCTGACGCACGAACTCGCCCGTCTGCTGGCTTATGAGGCCACGCGCGATTTCGAGCTCGAAACGATCACCATCGACGGCTGGAACGGCCCGATCGAGGTCGAACAGATCAAGGGCAAGAAAGTCACGGTCGTACCGATCCTGCGCGCCGGTCTCGGCATGCTCGATGGCGTGCTCGACCTGGTGCCCAGCGCCAAGATCAGCGTCGTCGGCCTGTACCGCAACGAGGAAACCCTCGAACCGGTGCCGTACTTCGACAAGTTCGTCGACGGCCTCGACGAACGCATCGCCCTGATCATCGACCCGATGCTCGCTACCGGCGGCTCGATGGTCGCCACCATCGACCTGCTGAAGCGCAAGGGCTGCAAGTCGATCAAGGCCATCGTCATGGTCGCCGCGCCCGAAGGCATCAAGGCCGTCACGGCCGTGCATCCGGACGTGCAGATCTTCACCGCGTCGCTCGACAGCCATCTGAACGAACATGGCTACATCATCCCCGGCCTCGGCGACGCTGGCGACAAGATCTTCGGCACCAAGGGCTGAGTGACATGAATCCCGAAAAGGCGACCTCTACAGGTCGCCTTTTTTATGAGAGCCCTGTTTTCGGCCCCACGATTGCTCTTCCACGGAGAATTCCATGATTCAACACCTGAAACAAGCGGTGGCAGGCGCACAAATCCTGTTCGTCGCATTCGGGGCGCTGGTGCTGGTCCCGCTGCTGACCGGCCTGAACCCTGCCATGGCGCTGCTGGGCGGCGGCATTGGCACCCTGCTGTTCCAACTGTGTACCGGCCGCAAGGTGCCGATCTTCCTCGGTTCCTCGTTCGCCTTTATTGCCCCCATCATCTATGCGACCCAGACCTGGGGCCTGCCGTCGACCATGTTCGGCCTGTTCGCTGCCGGCTTCATGTACTTCGTGTTCGCCGCGCTGGTGCGCTGGCGCGGCGTCGGCGCCGTGAACAAGCTGCTGCCGCCGGTGGTCATCGGTCCGGTCATCATGATCATCGGCCTGTCGGTCGCCACCGTGGCCAGCAACATGGCCATGGGTCGCGCCGGTGGCGAGCAGGTGATCCCGTACGCTGACGCCCTGCTGCTGGCTGCCGTGTCGCTGGCCACCACCATTGTCGTGGCGATCTTCGCCCGCGGCATCTTCCGTCTGGTACCGATCCTGTCCGGCGTGATCGTCGGCTATGTCGTCGCCTCGTTCATGGGACTGGTCGACTTCGGCAAGATCGCCGATGCGCCGTGGTTCGCCATGCCGCACTTCATCACCCCGGAAGTGAACTGGGCCGCGGCGCTGTTCATGCTGCCGGTCGCCATCGCGCCGGCCATCGAGCATATCGGCGGCGTCATGGCCATTGGCGGCGTGACCGGAACCGACTACACCAAGACCCCGGGCCTGCACCGCACGCTGGCAGGCGACGGGCTGGGCGTCTGTCTCGCCGGTCTGATCGGCGGCCCGCCGGTCACCACCTATGCCGAAGTTACCGGCGCGGTGATGATCACCCGCAACTTCAATCCGGTCATCATGACCTGGGCGGCGCTGTTCGCCATCGTGCTGGCCTTCTTCGGCAAGTTCAATGCGCTGCTGCAGTCGATTCCGATGCCGGTCATGGGCGGCATCATGGTGCTGCTGTTCGGCACCATCGCCAGCATCGGCCTGAAGACGCTGATCGAATCCAAGGTCGACCTGATGGCGCCGAAGAACCTGGTCATCGTGTCGGTGGTGCTGACCTGCGGTATCGGCGCGCTCGAACTCAAGCTCGGCAGCTTCACCCTGGTCGGCGTCGGCCTGTGCTCGGTCCTGGCCATCCTGCTGAACTGGATCCTGCCGTCGGCGAAAAGCCACGAAGGCATCAGTGAAGGGCAGGACGTCTGACACCTGCAGACAAAAAAGGGGGGAGGCCCGCAAGCCTCCCCCCTTTTTGCATTTTCAGTTTCCTGCCATCAGCACGGCACATCCGCATTGCGACGCGCGTAGTACCACCAGTTGACCAGCAGGCAGCTCAGGTAGAAGCCGATGAACGCGTACAGCGCCGCATCGACCCCGCCGGTCATCGCGATCGAGGTACCAAAGCTCTTCGGGATGAAGAAGCCGCCATAGGCGCCAACCGCTGCCGAGAAGCCCAGCACCGCAGCCGATTCCTTAGTGGCTTCGGCACGGGCAGCGGTAACCGACGACGGCGTCCGCCGCTCATGGAAGGTCTGGAAGATCACCGGCACCTGCATGAAGGTCGAACCGTTGCCGACACCGGTCAGCGCGAACAGCGCCAGGAAGCTGCCGAGGAACAGGCTGAAGCTGCCGCCGGCACCATGCTGAGGCAACGCCGCCAGCACACCGAACACGGCAACAATCATCAGCACAAAGGTCCACTGCGTGACCCGCGCACCGCCGAGCTTGTCCGAGATCCAGCCGCCAAGCGGACGGGCCAGTGCGCCGACCAGCGGGCCGAGGAAGGCGAAGCGGGTCGGGTCGACATCAGGGAACTGGCCCTTGATCAGCAGCGGGAAACCGGCCGAGAAACCGATGAACGAGCCGAAGGTACCGACATACAGCCAGCACATCAGCCAGTTGTGCTTGCGGCGGAAAATCACAGCCTGGTCGGAGAACGAAGCCTTGGCGTCGGCGATGTCATTCATGCCGAACCACGATGCCAGCGTCGACAGCACGATGAACGGCACCCAGATAAAGCCGGCATTCTGCAGCCAGACCATCTTGCTGACGTCGCCCTTGATCCAGGTCTGCCCTTCGCCGCCCAGGGCGCCGAACACACCGACGGTCATCACCAGCGGCACGATGAACTGCATCACCGACACGCCAAGGTTGCCGAGACCGGCGTTCAGGCCCAGCGCCGTGCCCTTTTCCGCCTTGGGGAAGAAGAAGCTGATATTGGCCATCGACGAGCTGAAGTTGCCGCCGCCAAAGCCGCACAGCAGCGCCAGTACCAGCATCGTGGTGTAGCTGGTGCTGGCATCCTGCACCGCATAACCGATGCCGATGGCCGGAATCAGCAGCGTCGCGGTGGACAGCGCGGTCCAGCGCCGGCCGCCGAACACCGGCACCATGAACGAGTAGAAAATCCGCAGTGTGGCACCGGACAGCGACGGCAGCGCCGCCAGCCAGAACAGCTGGTTCTGCGAGTAGTTGAAGCCGATATTCGGCAGGTTGACCACCAGGATGCTCCACAGTACCCAGATGGCGAACGCCAGCAGCAGGGCGGGAATGGAGATCCACAGATTGCGGCGGGCAACCGCCTTGCCGGTGGACTGCCAGAAGTCGGTGTTTTCCGGCTCCCAGCGCTTCAGTACGTATTCAGCCATGGCAAATCTCTCTTCAATGGGGCGATCAGGCAGCGGCGCGGGCGGCTTCCAGCTCGCGGGCGAGCGGTTTGAACGAGTAGTGCATCCAGACCAGTGACACGGCAGCGGTGCCGTACAGCAGCATGAAGCAGCTGGAGCGAATGCCGGTCAGGTCGACCAGCGCACCGAACAGGATCGGCAGGATGAAGCCGCCGAGACCGCCGGCCAGCCCGACCACGCCGGAAACGGCGCCGATGTTGTCGGTGAAATCATCGGAGATGAACTTGAACACCGACGCCTTGCCGACGGCCATGGCGATCCCGGCCACGAACATCACGCCGGTGAACAGCCACGAATTCAGGCCGATATGCAGCGACTGCGGGCCGTTGATGGTGGCGATCACCATCTCCGTCTGCGGATAGGACAGGATGAAGAAGCACGCCAGCAGCACCCACATCACCCACCAGGTGGTCTTGTAGGCCCC
The DNA here is from genome assembly GCF_000620105.1 of Microvirgula aerodenitrificans DSM 15089. Lineage (NCBI taxonomy): Bacteria > Pseudomonadati > Pseudomonadota > Betaproteobacteria > Neisseriales > Aquaspirillaceae > Microvirgula > Microvirgula aerodenitrificans. The sequence continues at coordinate 50,222 of NZ_JHVK01000022.1, forward strand.
GATGCGGTCGCTCATCCAGCCGCCGATGGCACGCAGCACACCGCCCGGCAGCGAGAAGCAGGCGGCGAGGAAGGCCGCGTGCTTGATATCGAAGCCGTACTCGCCGACGTAGTACTTGGTCATCCACAGCGACAGACCGACATAGCCGCCGAACACCACCGAGTAGTACTGGCTGTAGCGCCAGACGCGCGGGTCCTTCAGCACTTTCAGCTGTTCGGCCACCGTTACGCCCTTGCCGACCACGTGCTTCGGATCATGGAAGCTGAAGCACCAGAACAGGAGCGCCGTTACCAGCATCACGCCGGCGTACACCTTCGGCACCAGGGTCCAGCCGGCAGCGGCGATCAGGGCCGGTGCCACGAATTTGTTGACGGCGGCACCGGAGTTGCCGGCCCCGAACACCCCCATGGCCAGCCCCTGCTGGTCGCGGCGGAACCAGCGCGCAACATACGGAGTGCCAACCGAGAACGTGCCGCCGGCCAGACCGATGAACAGGCCGATCACGATGAAATGCCAGTAGGCGGTCGCATACTCCATCACGTAGATGGGGATGACCGTGGACAGCATCAGGATGAACATGACGATGCGACCGCCAAAGCGGTCGGTCCACATGCCGAGCGGCACGCGGATCAGGGAACCGGACAGGACCGGCGTGGCCGCCAGAATGCCGAACTCGGTCTCGTTGAGCCCGAGCTGCTGCTTCAACGGAATGCCGACCACACCCAGCATCATCCACACCATGAAACAGACGGTAAACGACCAGGTGCTCGACGCCAGTACCGCATATTGCTTGTATCGTTGCGAAGCCATTTCTGGGCCTCTCCCTACCGGGAATGGGGTTTTTGACCTGAGCGAGTCTATGCCTGCACCAGATCGGCCCCCATTCCCCGGAAGGTGTGACAGACAGTGAATTCGGGCTAGTTATATATACTCCTTTGGAGCTATTCGACGCCGCCGGTACCCCTGGCCGGGTGCGGACAATGATCCCCCAGCCGCAATGGTGTAAAATCCGGCACAATTTTCAGCCAGAGGCCCGCCATGAGCATCAAATCGGACAAGTGGATTCGCCGGATGGCGGAAGAGCACGACATGATCTCCCCGTTCGAGCCGGACCTGGTCCGTCAGGTGAACGGGCAGAAGGTCATCTCTTTCGGGACGTCCAGCTACGGCTACGACATCCGCTGCGCCGACGAATTCAAGGTCTTCACCAATATCAATTCGACCGTGGTCGATCCGAAGAACTTCGACGAAAAATGCTTCGTCGACATCAAGGGCGACTACTGCATCATCCCGCCGAACTCGTTTGCGCTGGCGCGCACGGTCGAGTACTTCCGCATTCCGCGCAAGGTGCTGACGGTCTGCCTCGGCAAATCGACCTATGCGCGCTGCGGCATCGTGGTCAACGTGACGCCGTTCGAGCCGGAATGGGAAGGCTATGTGACGCTGGAGTTCTCCAACACCACGCCGCTGCCGGCCAAGATCTACGCCAACGAAGGCATCGCCCAGGTGCTGTTCTTCGAGAGCGACGAAGAGTGCGAAGTGTCGTACAAGGACCGCGACGGCAAGTACATGGGCCAGCACGGCGTGACCCTGCCGCGCCCCTGAGCGGCATCGGCGCGACGGACGGTGCGGCGTTTCGCTCGACTTCCGTCCGCCATGGTCTAACTTTGATGCTGGTGGATCCGGATCCGCCCCGGCCCTGCCCGTCACCGGCACGGCCGGCACCGGGATCCGCCATCTCCAGACGTCATTGCATTGGAGCGTTGCAGTCCCCCTTGCTGCGGCGCTCTTTTTTTGCCCGCTCGTCACGCACCGCCTATGATCGGAACCATCGTCATTCCCTGTCAGGCCCGATCAGATGGCAACCGTCATGCAATGGGAGCAACTGCTCTCCACCCGCCGTTTCAAGCATGTCGACGGTCGCATCGAGCCCAGCCGGTCCCTGCCGGGCGAGCCGGATGCCGGGCTGCGCAGCGACTTCCATGTCGACCACGACCGGGTGGTGTTCTCGAGCGCCTTCCGCCGGCTGGGACGCAAGACCCAGGTTCACCCGCTGGCCCAGAACGACCATACCCATAACCGGCTGACGCACAGCGTCGAAGTCGCCTGCGTCGGCCGCAGCCTCGGCAACCGCGTCGGCGCCATGCTGGCCATGGACAACCGGCTGCCGGCCGGCTACTCGGCCTTCGATATCGGCGCCATCGTCCAGGTCGCCTGCCTCGCCCACGACATCGGCAATCCGCCATTCGGCCATACCGGCGAGGATGCACTGCGGGTCTGGTTCCGCCATCCGGACCATGCGCGCTATCTGGTCGGGCTCAGCGATGCCGAGCGCCAGGACATCCAGACCTTCGAGGGCAATGCGCACAGCCTGCGCATGGTGTCGTCACTGGAGATGTACGGCCGTGAAGGCGGCATGCGCCTGACTTCGGCCTCACTCGGCGCACTGACCAAGTATCCGTGGACCTCGGACACCTTTCCGGCACGCGGCAAGTTCAACCTGTATCGCTCCGAACTCGATTACTTCGCGGCCGTGGCCACCGAACTCGGGCTGCCCCGGCACGGGCAGCATCACTGGGCACGCCATCCGCTGGTCTACCTGATGGAAGCGGCGGACGACATCTGCTACGCGATTCTCGACCTGGAAGACGCCGTCGAAATCGACATCATCGATGTGCGGGAATTCGAAGCGCTGCTGACGCCACTGGCCGAAATCGACCGTGTCTGGAGCACCGACGACCCGCGGCAGAAGTGCGCGATGCTGCGCGGCATGGCCGTCGGCAAGTGCGTCAGCAATGTCGCCGACCGCTTCATGGCCCACCACGATGCGCTGCTCGACGGTGAATTCGCGGCCAAGGACCTGCTGGCGGTCTGCACCGGGCGGGTCAGCGATGCGCTGAGTGCAGCCAAGGAACTGGCCAGCCGCAAGGTCTACCGCCACCCGAGCAAACTGGTCACCGAAATTGCCGCCTACCCGTGCCTGGCCACCCTGCTGGATATTCTTGTCCCGTCCGCCCATGCGTATATCAGCCATCCCCAGCGGACACTCAGCCCGCGCGACGCGACCCACCTGGCGCTGCTGACGCCAAGGCTGGAAGCGGATGATTCGCTGTATCAGGCCTACATGAAGATCCTCGATTTCATCGGCGGCATGACCGACAACCATGCGGCGCGGCTGGCGCGGCAATTGTCCGGCGTCGGGCTGGTCTGAGAATGCCCGGCAGCCGCTAACCGGTATTGGGCATTCATCTCATCCTGACAGGCAGCGAGCCATGAAAGAAGCCCCCGTGCATGGCACGGGGGCTTCTTTGCGTATCCGTCACGATCGCCACGCACCAATGAAAGAAGCCCTCGTACAGGGTACGAGGGCTTCAGTATAGGACCTGGCGGTGACCTACTTTCGCATGGGCAAGTGCCACACTATCATCGGCGCAAAGCAGTTTCACGGTCCTGTTCGGGATGGGAAGGGGTGGTTCCCGCTCGCTATGGCCGCCAGGGTAAAAGGTTGGTCGCCGGGACTTATCCCAACAACCAGAAACAGAAGAAGCAACAACTTCAAGTCAGATTTTGCGTATCGCTCGCTCACACAGCCGAATGTCTCGACTTATAGGATCAAGCCGCACGGGCAATTAGTATCG